>CAVEOW010000062.1:0-7416 GCA_963617295.1 bacterium
CGGATAACACAGCCGAAGTTTTAGAACAAATCAAGTCTAAATATGAAAAAATGAAATATTTTTCAAGAACAAAAGACGCATTCGCAGGTAAATCCGCAGTTTTAAATGATGCAATGAAGATTGCAAAAGGTGAAGCTATATTGGTTTTTGATGCCGACGCAAGAGTTAAATCAGACTTTCTTAAAGAACTTATTCCTAATTTAGAACCCGAGCAGGTCGGTGCAGTTCAAGCAAGAAAAGTAATTATAAACCGTGAACAAAATTTTCTTACTCGTTGCCAAGATAATGAAATGGCACTTGATACACACTTTCAAGTCGGCAGAGATGCCGTAAAAGGTGCGGTTGAACTTAGAGGAAACGGCGAGCTTATAAAGAGAGAAGCTCTTGAAGATGTCGGATTTTGGAATATATACACAATAACAGATGACCTTGATTTATCTACAAGAATGCAGATTAAAGGCTGGGACGTTCGTTTTTGCCCTGATATTTGTGTTTATGAAGAGGGAGTTGAAAAATATATTCCTCTGTTAAGACAAAGAAGACGTTGGATAGAAGGAAGTATCAGAAGATATTTAGAACATTTTTATGATGTATTAAACTCTAAAGATATGTCACTTCGTGTAAGTTTAGATATGACAGCTTACATTATTGAATTTATTCTTCCTGTTTGGATGGTATCAGAAGTATTAATTCAAGCATACAGATGGATAAAAGATAACGACAATTGGATTTTATCATCAATGGTACTTTCATTATGTATATGTATTTTCTTTGTTATTACTCTATTTTACAGTCTTAGAAAATATGTAAAACTAAAACCAAAAGAAAACTTTATTCAATCGGTAGAGACAGCAGCTTATATGATGATTTTATGGGTGCCGATTGCAATATTTATTATATTTAAGATTATATTTATGAAAAATACTATGGATTGGGGCAAAACACAACACGGTAATGCTCTGATTACGGCAAATATTTCCGATGAAACTATAAAAAGTAATGAAATGGAAGCAGAACCGAAAAATTAATAAAAGAAGGGAGAACCTACACAGTGGACTTTACATCATTAACGGTTGATTTTTTAAAAGTTTTAAATAACATAACAGGCAGCTACGGAATGGCTATTATCGCCCTGACACTTATTGTCAGAGCTGCATTATGGCCATTAGGCATTTCTCAACAACGTTCAATGAGAGAAATGCAAATATTGCAGCCTAAAATAAAAGCTCTTCAAGAAAGATACAAGAGCGATCCGCAAACAATGCAAAAGAAAATGATGGATTTATACAAAGAGCATAAATGCAACCCGATGTCAGGTTGTTTACCTCTTTTAATTCAAATGCCAATTTTCATTTTGCTTTACGCAGCATTAATAAGTCCTCAATTTATTCAGGAAGCAGGAAATTCTCATTTTTTATTTATTGACAGACTTGATAAAACTCTTCAAGGAAGTGCGGGAAATTCTTATGACGGAAGTTTCAGCGTTACGGGAAATGACAGATTTACTGTTTACAAGAATGTTAAAGTATTCTTAGGTGATGAAGAACTTGATAATGTTAAAATTAAAGGTAAAAACTCCGTAGAAGTACAAGGTGCAATTGTTCCGAATGAACCTGTTGATTTAAAAATTGATTTAGACAATCTTAACTTAAAATACAGCCAGCTTGATAAAATCACGTCAGCTTCAATTGATATTCAAAACAGTTCAACAAGAGAAGTTGAAACAGTTAACTTTGAAAAAAGAGGTAACATTTTAGCTGCTTCCGTACCGTCTGTAGTTCCTACCAAAGACTTTAACTGGGATGTTCTTGCATTAATCATAATGTTTGCACTAACTATGATTATTACTCAAAACGTAATGATGCAAGCTAATCAAAATGCACCTCAAGATCCTATGCAACAACAAATGCAAAAAATGATGAAGTATTTTATGCCGATTATGATTATGTTTATGTTTGTTATTGCACCAATTCCTGCCGGTGTACTCTTATACTTTGTTGTCAGCAACATTTTCCAAGTATTCCAAACAATTATTATCAACAAGCAGTTGGAAGCTGAAAGTGCTGCAAAGAAAGCAGGAAAAATTGATTTAGCTAATGCGAAAACAATTACTCCGATAGAAACAAAAACAATAGAATCGGAAAAGAAATAATGTTATTAAGCGAATTTGATTATGAATTACCTGAAGAATTAATTGCACAAGTTCCTGCTCAAAAAAGGGACATGTCTAAAATGCTCGTGTTAAATCGAGCTGATAATTCTCTAATTCATAATCATTTTTGCGATATTACAAATTATTTAACTGATAATGATTTCCTTGTTCTTAACAATACAAAGGTAATTCCTGCAAGATTATATGCAAAAAAAGATACGGGTGCTTTAATTGAAATTTTTCTTGTTCGAGAAATAGAAAAAGATGTTTGGGTTTCGCTTATAAAGCCGTCTAAGCGTGTAAAAACAGGTATGGTTTTAGAAGTTAGCCCCGAGTTAAGTGTTGAAGTTCTTGATAAAGATTATGATAAATGGCATGTTCGATTGTTATATTCCGGTAACATTTTTGAGATATTGGATAAAGTCGGAAATATTCCGCTTCCTCCTTATATCGAAAGAAAAATGACTTCTGAAGAATATAAATCACTTGATTTTGACAGATATCAAACTGTTTATGCTTCTAAAGAAGGGGCGGTTGCAGCTCCGACGGCAGGGTTACACTTTACAAAAGAAATTTTAAATAAACTTGAAGAGCAAGGTACCGAGCATTGTTTCGTAACATTAAATGTTGGGTTAGGAACATTTAAGCCTGTTAAATGCGATAATATTTTAGAGCATAAGATGGATTCGGAGTCATTCGAAATTACGGAAGAAGCAGCAGCAAAAATCAATGAAGCAAAAGCTCAAGGGAAGAATATCGTTGCGGTTGGAACGACTTCTGTCAGAACTCTTGAAACCGTAATGAACAAGTATGGGAAAATAATTCCCGTAAAAGACAGCAGTGAACTTTTTATTTATCCGGGATACAAATTTAAAATTGTTGATAAATTAATTACAAATTTCCACTTGCCAAAATCAACTTTGTTAATGCTTGTCAGTGCATTCGCAACAAAAGAATACATTTTTAAAGCATATAAAGAAGCTATTGCTAATAAATACAGATTTTACAGTTATGGCGATTGTATGTTTATAAGGTAGATTATGATTATCATATCTTTAATTTTGGTTCTCTTATCCTCTTATTTGTTAACTTCTGTGGTGGTAAAACAGGAAAATAAGAGTGTTTTAGGCGGAATTTATTTTATTCTGATTGCTTTTGCACAAATTATTTTAGGGTTTGAGCTTTTGTCATTATTAAATGCTGTTAATGAACTTCATTTTATATTCTATAACGTAATATTTATGATAATTTCGCTTAGATTTTATATGCAATACGGCAATGGGTTTTATATTCCCAATTTAAGTGATTTTAGAGATAAACTGTTATTTGCATTGAAAAAAGATAAATTCTTAGTGGTTTTATCCTTGTGTTTTCTTGTTTTTCTTATTGTACAGTTAATTTTTGCGTTATTTTTGCCTGTTAATTTTGGGGATTCGCTTTCTTATTATTTCCCAAGAGCCATGTCGTGGCTGCAACAAGGTAATTTAAACCATTTTGTAACTCCGGATTCAAGAGAATTAATAATGCCTATAAACTTCGATTTGCTTTATTTATGGGTAATGGTGTTTACGAAAAAAGTCGCATATATGGGAATTTTTTCATATATCGGATATTTGATTACAATTGTTGTTTTATATAATTTCGTAAAAGAACTTGGCTTTTCGGTAAGAAAAGGTTTGTGGTGCGTTTTTGTGTTTTCTTCTTTTATTCTTGTTTCAATAGAAATGCACACACCTGTTTCTGATTTGACCGTAGGCGGATTAATACTTACTTCGCTATATTTGTATCTTATCGGGTGTAAATATAATAATAAAACTTCTTTTTACTTTTCGGCATTGGCTTATGCTCTTTCAGTCGGAATAAAAACAACTTCAATAATAGCATTGCCTACTCTTTTAATTCCTTATACCGCTATAACATGTTTATACGGGAGAGAACTGTTAAAGAGAAATACCATAAGATATATAAGTTTTATAATATTAAACTTTATCATTTTTTCTTCATATAATTATATTTTAAATTATATTCAATTTAATAACCCTGTTTCAAACAGTGAACAGTTCCTCTTAAACAGTTTTAGAGGCGGATTTGAAAGCTGGTTGTGTTCTGTTATTAAATATTTTTACATGTTGTTTGATATATCAGGAATAAGTAATATTTTCAATTTTAGCGGAATAATTGCGTATTTACAAAATGCCGCATTAGCTTTAATCGGATGTGATATTAATGATTATGCAAGCAAATACTTCAACAGTAAATTTGAATATTCAAACCCTGCAACTATAGAATCTTGTTTTTTAGGTGCAGTCGGACTATTTACATTTTTACCTGCTTTAATCATTTCTTTTAAAAGATTTTTTAAAAATAAATTATCAAAGAAAAGAATTATCTTATGTTCATTAGCAGTTTTTTATATTTTTTCGGTACTTATTTTTGCAAGAACAATGGTATATACAGGCTTTAATGCAAGATATCTTTTAACCTTTGCAGTAGTTTCTTCTCCGATATTGGCTTATACATACCTTCCTAAGAAATGTTTTTATAAATACATATCGACATTCCTTGTTGTTATATATCTTTTAAGTTTAGATAAACACATTCCGCAGGATATCAACCCGATTTCAACCACGGAAGAAGCTCAGATATACACATATTTATCAGGAAAAAATCCTGAACATGTTGCAATAATGATTGACCAAGGAAATGTTCCGTTAACGGAAATAGAAAAATTGAGTTTAACAGGAGTTAAAATTGATAAAATTCTGCCCGAAGTTATGGAAGAACAAGATTTATCAGGCTATGACCATATTGTAGTTAACAGATATGACATGACCTCAACCAATATAGTACGTTTTAAAGAGAGAATAAACCAAACCAAATACTATTACAGTGATTGTTCATATTGGGATATGGATGCAGAACAAATATATTATGATAACGAAGAAAAACCGGCAATGGTATTATGTGATGTGCCTTTTGATTATTTTAACAAAATCGGTTTTTATGAATTAAATGAAATTTATTTTAAAAATTATGTTATCTTAAAAAGGAAGTAGAGGAGATAATTTTATTGTTTGCGGTTTCATTATTAATAGTGTTAATTTCAACTTATTTTTTTAGTTCTGTTTTTTTTCAAACAGGCAAAAAGAATTTATTTTTCATTTACTTTTTGATTATTGCTTTTGCACAAATTATATTATCTTTTGAAATATTATCATTATTTAATGCAATCAGTGAAAACGGTATATTAATTTCTAATTTTATATTTCTGATTATTTCTGCAATTTTATGGCAGGTAAAAGGGCATAAGGTTACGAAGTTAGGCTTTAAAAGTGAAATTGAACATATTTATAAGGCTTTAAAACAGGATAAATTATTAATAGCTATTTCAATTTTGTTCATATTCTTTTTAGTTTATGAGTTTATATTAGGTACACTTTATCCTGTCACATTCGGTGACGCTTTAACTTATTATTTTTCAAGGTGCACAACGTGGTTTCAACAAGGAAATCTTAATCACTTCATCTCTACTGATGTAAGGGAAGTAATTATGCCGATTAATATGGAATTATTATACACTTGGCTGTTTGCTTTCAATAAAAACGAAGTCGGTACGCCATTATTTTCATATATTTCTTATATCGGAGCCATTTATGTAATTTATAACTTTTTAGGAGAACTCGGATTTTGCAGAAGAAAAAGACTTTGGAGTGTATTTGCATTTTCTTCGCTTGCACTTGTTATAACAATGGCATATACTCCTTGTGCAGATTTATTTATCGGAGCTTTAATTTTAGCTTCCGTTTATTTGTTTTTTGTATTTTGTAAATACGAAAACAAAACAGCTTTTTACTTCGCTTCATTATCTTATGCACTGGCTATCGGAACAAAAACAACCGCTATTCTTGCATTTCCTTGTGTATTTTTAATATTTCTATTGTTTTTATACAGATTTAGAAGAGAAAATCGGATAAAATTAACTTTCAAATTTCTATCTCTATTGTTTATTAATTTTATGATTTTTTCTTCTTACAACTACATACTGAATTTTCTAACCTTTGGTAATCCGATTTCAAATCAAACCCACATTCTGTTAAACCAATTTAGAGGCGGAATAAGAGGTTATATATTTAACCTGACAAAATATGTTTTCGCATTTTTTGAAATTTCAGGCATTGAAAACTTTGATTTCTATAATGATTTTTTGACGAAATTGCAACATTGGGTTTATTCCCTTATGGGTATGACTCCGACAGAGTATATGACAAATTATTATATTGAAGATTTTGAATATAATTCCAATCTGACAACACTGTATTCATTTTTGGGGGCTATGGGTTTTCTCGCATTTCTTCCGTCCCTTGTTATATCAATAAGAAACGGAGTTACAAAAAAACTCTCCGACAAGAAGTTTGTCTTGTTCTTACTTGGACTTTCTTCCGTTATAAACATACTTATTTTTGCAAGAGTTATGTTTTTTACAAGATTTAATATGCGTTATCTTTTAACATTTGTCGTTATTGCAGCTCCGATTTTAGCTTATTCATATATAAAATCAAACAAAAACTTATATAAGTATCTTGTTTCTTTAGTTATGTTTATATATTTATTTCAAATTCCGTTCACTTCCGTTACACCTTACGTTCTGTCATATTTAAAAAGTGAAGATAAAAGTTTAAAAGCATTTTGGAATATAGTTAGAGAAGAAACTAAAATATACGATTATTTAATAAATTCACAATACAGAAATATTTTATTTATATCGAGCGAAAAAGACAATACTACTTTTGACATTGAAAAGCTAAAATTACAAGGTTTTCATGTAAATAAGATATTAGCGGGAAATATTGAAACTAATGATTTATCAAAATATGAAATGATAATTGCACAAGAGAATAAAACAGTATCCTCTTACATTGTTGCCTACGGTAAAAATAAACCTGTTGCAAAATGCGTTTATTACGATTATGACAAAAATATAATTACGGAAATGGGAACCAATCAGCCTGTTAAATCCGAATGTATAATTCCCGTAAAATATTTTGAAGATAATAATTTTGAAAAAACAGAGATTTTACCGTTAACAAAATATGTAATTTGGGTGAATAAGAACAGGTAAAACAATTTATTAAAAAAATCTCATACTAATGTATGAAATTTTGTAAAAAACACTAAAGTTTAAGTTATAATATGCCGATAGAGGTAGTATTAAATTTTGCATAAAATCGCAATCTAAAATATAATAAAGAAAGATAGTTGATAAA
>CAVEOW010000063.1:0-7316 GCA_963617295.1 bacterium
ATTGTATATCATTACTAACTATAGAATTACCTTTTAAAGGAAGAGTGAAATCATAATCTACACTCGCAAAAGCAGATAATTTTACAAGCAATGACAAAATTAATATCATCAGAAACTTTTTCAATTATTAATCCTTTTATTTTTTAACTAAGTATTTTGTATCATCTATATACATAGCATAATAAGGTTTATCTTTGTCTTTTTCCTTTAAGAAAAGAACAAACGGTTTATTAAAGATAAAATATCTTTCTTTTCTCGGTGGTTCCAATGAAGTTTTCATAATAGCCATAGCAGCTTCACTCTTCAAAGAGCCGCCTTTGTCATCCAACTTAAATTTAATTGTTTGTAATGCTTGAGAAATCATATAATTACTGTCTTTAAGTTTCTTACCGCAAAGTACATCGTAAGAAATTAATTTGTTTACATCAATATTCGGAATATAAAGAAAATCGTTTTTATCGAACTCATCATAATTTCTGAAATCTTTGTAAACTCTTGTATAAAGATTTTCAAATGTATCTTTATTATCGGTTCTATACAATATAACTTCTTCATTTTCTTTAGTATTAAGTTTTACGGCAAAATCATCACTGTTATTATAGAAGATTACATCTGCATTATGACGAAGTTTTCTGTCTGACTTCTTGTTAACACCAAAATATTTAACAACGAAATCTGACTTGTTAAACGGTTGAGCATCTAACTTATCAAACGGAGTTAAGAATGTGAAATCCTTTTTCAACATTGTATAGAACAAATAAGAATCTTTTGCATTCCAATCAATTCTGTCTAAGATATCACTTTTTTCTTTAAACTTCTTGTAAATTGCTTTTTCAATTTCTTTCTTTAATTTTAAAGAAAGTTTACCTTGTGTAATGTAGTATGATTTATCGGATAACAAGTCTTTTGTATAAAGTTTTTTATTCAATTCATCTGCTAACGGAGGATTTCCGCCAACGAATTGAACAGGTTTTCCGTCTGAAAACTTATCCATAAAATCGTTCCAAATTAATTGGAATGTAATGCACCATACATCATTTTGAGTTTCATTATAAGACTCACTGACAACTTGTTGAGTTGCTTTAGTTGTATCAACAGATACCGTCTTTTTATGAAACGAAAAACCGCAGCATAAAAGCGATACTGATGCAACTAAAAGAAATAAAAGTAATCTTTTATAATTCATCATAACCTCCCTATCTTTTCTAATTATACCGAAAGAAATAGCAAAAAACAAATTTACAAGTTTTATAAAAAATATAGAAAAGGAACAATAAAAATGCAAATTAATAATATTAAAGGCTCTCAAAGTTTCGGTAAAACTCCGGTAATGAAATGTAGTGTTAAAAGTGCGGAAACAGGTAAAAAAGAATACGCAACATTATATCAAATGGATCCGAGAAACGGAGGAGATTATAATGAAGTAAAAAGCAGTAAAAACACAAGAGATATATTTTTTGATTTTGAACAAGATTATTTTAACAGAGATAGTTTAAAACAATATTACTTATTAAAGAACGATAAAACACAAGAAGTTATAGGCTGTGCCGAAACTACAAAAAGAATGACCGGCGGTGTTTCAGGCGGAAGGTACCTCCAAATTGAAGAAATCAGTGAAAATCAAAAATACAAAAACGGCATAGAACCAATATTTGCATACCTTGTACACTTTGCTAAAGACGTAGGTCAAGATGCAGTTGTAAGTATTTCGGGCGAAAATGTAATTCCAAACATGCATAAAGCAAAACAAGTACAAATTAAAACAGGTGAAATTATAACTCCATACTCTAATTTTGACGAAATTTTAAATCACGCCGAAAAAAGATACAATATAGAGTACACTGCATAAGTTGCATTAGATGTTGAAAAGACTATAATAATCCCTTTGTAGAAGGGATTTTGTCTTTATTATTTTCATCAAATGCAACTGCAATTCTTAATGCTCTTGCAAAAGATTTAAAAATAGCCTCTATAATATGGTGAGTATCATAACCGTCAAGCACTTTTACATGAATAGTTAAAAGTGCTGCTTGAGCTAAACTTGAAAAGAAGTGAGGAAGTATTACCGTTTCAAAATCTGACTTGCGTTCATCTCTCAAATTAGCATCAACTTTAGAAAATACTCTGCCTGAAATATCAACAACACTCAATACTAACGCTTCATCCATTGGAAGAATCTTTTCTCCGTACCTGGTTATGCCTTTTTTGTCGCCCAATGCTTCTTTTATAGCTTCACCTAAAGTTATTGCAACATCTTCAACAATGTGGTGATTATCCTTATCTATAGAAACAGCTTCAATTTCAAGGTCAAACAAAGAGTGATGAGCAAATTGTTCAAGCATGTGATCAAAAAATCTGATACCTGTATTAATTTTGTATTCACCTTGTCCGTCAAGATTTAATTTTACACTGATTTTAGTTTCCTTTGTTTCTCTGACTTTTGTACTTACTCTCATCACTACTCCAAGATTGATTTAATGTCATTAATTGAGTGCAAAACGTATGTTGCATTATGTTTTTTATAACTGTTTGAAAGTTCTTCCGACTTATCTTGAGGAGGAAGAACCCCTACCGCCACACAATCCGCACCACAAGCTGCTTTTATGTCATCGGTTGTATCCCCAAAATAATAATATTTCGCTGCAATTGTTAACTCTTTTACCTGATTAATACCGAACGGGTCAGGTTTACATTTATCAAAAGGAATGTCACCAGTAGTTATTATCGGATAGAACATATCGGCAACACCAAATTTATTAAGTGCAAACATAGCCTCATTTCTCAATCTTCCCGTAAATATTGCGAGATTATAATTCTGTTTTAATTCTTCAAATAACTTCCTGTCAAAAAGAGGGGTTTCGTTATTTATTAAACCCTTTCCTTCATTCCAATAATAAGATTGGAACACTTTTACCAAGGCAGAATAATCAACGAAAATATTTCGTTTTTCTAATAAAAACTTAGTTAAATCCCAATCATTATTTAGCCCGCCGAGATTTTTCGTTTTCTGAATTTCTTCTTGAGATACTTCTTCTTTAGCAAAATACTCAAATGTTTTTGCAATTGCCTCACGATAAGACGCTTTAGCATTAACAAGAACCCCATCCATATCAAAAACAAGATAAGGTTTTATTTTAAGGGCAGACTTAATTTTACTTAAACCCTTTTCTGTCGGAATGGTAATACGTAAATAATTTCCTGCTAACGGTCCCTTTTTATACATTTTTACCGAGATATTAGCGTTTTTTAAACAATTATATATAAAATCCGTTTTAGCTCCGCTATTTATAAGTAAAAAATTCGTACTCGACGGATAAACAGTGAAACCAAAATTTTCAAAGAAAAGTTTTAACTCTGATTTTAATTTTTCAATTTTTTCTTTTACTTCACAAATATAAGAATTATCATCTAATGCTGCCATTGCGGCTTTTACTACCAAAGAATTTATGCTGTATGGTGCCAAAACCTTTTTTACATTTTTAATATTTGTTTCGTTGCTTATAATACAACCTAACCTAAGTCCTGCAAGTGCATAATCTTTAGAAAAAGAACGAACAACAAAGAGATTATCATATTTATTTATGTATTTAACATAAGAAACTCCGCAGTAATTTGCATAGGTTTCATCCAATATAACAACCTTATCTTTTGCCGTTTCAAGAATTTTTACTAAATCCCCTTCTTCTATAACATTTGCAGTCGGGTTATTAGGAGAAGTTAAATAAACAACTTTTACATTATTATCTTCTAAAGCAGCCATAAACGAATTTAGAGGGAACACCCATTTCTTTTCAAAAGGAACTTCTTTTATAATTCCGCCTTGAATAAGGGTATAAATATTTGGCATCTCAAACGCTATATCAAGAGTTAAAAGAGCTTCCCCCTCATTTAAGTATGTTTGAATAATACTTTGCAGAGCTTCATCCGCACCATTTGTAATTTTAACCTGTTCAAAATTTACTCCAAAATTTTTAGCAACTTTTTCAGTTAACTCCCCATAATAAGGGTAAAAACTGATATCCGAAATATCACACGAACAAAGTGCCTCAAGGACCTTTGGACTTGGTCCGAAATTATTCTCATTACTATCAAGTTTCAACTCCGTATGTTCATCAAACATCGGAATTTCATACTCTTTTAGGTTTTGAAGTGCTTTTTTAGGTAATAACATAAATTTCCTATTTTACATAGAAATCAGCATTTACATAAACTCTGATTTTAATTTTTCCTGCTTCAACAACTGCCCCTGCAGCTTCTTCAACAACAGAAGAATCAGAAGCTAACATTGATTTTGCATAATATCTTCCGTTTGAAACTATATTTGAGTCGCTTGAACATGAAGCATTTATATATTTAATTCCGTCTAAAGAAGTTCCGCCTGCAACCGCTAAAGCTGCTGCTTGATTTTTTAATTCAGTCATTAATTCGGGATAAATTTCAGAGCAGACTTTTTTACCATTTTCATAAGAATAAATTAAATCATCAGTTCTGTTTGCACCTGCTGCAATTGCTTTATCTATAATGCCGGCAACTTTATTAATATCTTTAGTTTGAACAGTAACAGAATTTACTGCCGTATAATTTTTGATTACTCTTTTACCGTTCATTGTTGAAGAATAAACAGGTCTGACAGAGAAATTTGCAGTTTTAATAACATCTGTTTGAGCATTAGTTACGGATTTTAATGCGTTGATAATTTTATTTGAAATTGTATTATTGTCAGCAGCTGCACTTTGAGCATCATTTGCAGTATTTTCAACGGCAAAAGTAACTTTTGCAATATTAGGTTCAACTTCCTTTGTTTTAGAAGTATTTAATGAAATATAACCTGCTTCTCTTTTTGTATCTGTTGTAACGGCACTAACTAATTGAGCAGTTGATACAAACATTAATAATACAGCAACTAAGCATATAAATTTTTTCATATTATTTACCTGCCTTTTCTTCTTCCTTTTCTGAACTTTTCTCTGAAACATCAGCTTTTTCAATAAGTTCATTCAGCATAGACTTATCATTATTAAAGGTACTTTTTTGTTTTTCCTCAATCTTCTTATCAAGTTCTTTTAAAATATTAACTTCTTCCGCTTTTGCTCTTTTCATTATGTCTTTAATCTGATGAGGAGATAATCCCGAATAAGTTCCAAACCCGATTAAAGAGCGTTTACCGTTCAACGCATACAATGCCAAAGCTATCATAGCCCAGCACATAATACCTTGGTATATATTCATAAGAGAAAACATCGTTGATGATTCCATAAAATAATTCCAAGTTTTCATGCAAACCCACCCCGGGGAAATTATAAAACCTGCAATAAGTCCCAGTACAACAAATACTGCAACAAACATGCCTCTTATTCCGTTTATGGTAATTACTTTAAAATTCTTATTCATTATTTTTTCCTTCGGATAGTAAATTAAAATCCCTCTCATTAAGTATTATAACACCTAAAGAGGAGGCTTTGTCAAATTTTGACCCGGGATTATCTCCTGCTAATACGTAAGAGGTTTTTTTGCTTACGCTGCTTGAAACTTTACCGCCGAGTTTTTTTATTCTTTCTTCAAAGACACTTCTCGGAGCAGATAACGTTCCTGTTATAACAAAAGTTTTACCGTCAAAAATATCAGAGATTTTCTCTACTGCACTACCTTTCGGATAAACCCCGTATTCTTCCAGCTTTTTAAGAATAACCTTATTATTTTCATTGTTAAAAAAGTCCACAAGACTATTCGCAACTTTGTCGCCAATACCTTCAATTTTTGTCAACTGTTCAACGGTGGCATTCTTTATGTCATCGAGAGTAGGATATTCTCCTGCTATTATATCCGCTGTTTCTTTACCTATTAATTTTATACTTAATGCAGTCAAGAACTTTGTCATTGTAGGAGTTTTGGTTTTCTGAACAGAATTATATAAATTATCTGCTGATTTTTCCTGAATTAAATCAATTTGCATAAAATCATCAGTCGTTAATTTATATAAATCTGCAAAATCATTAATAAAACCTTTTTCATACAACTTTTCAACTATTGTTTCCCCAACCCCGTCTATATCCATAGCTTCTTTTGATGCCCAATATATAATTCGTCCCTTTATTTGAGCCGGACACTTTAAGGTATTAGGGCAATACGTAACAACCTCTCCCTCTGGCTTAACAAGCGGAGTTTGGCAACAAGGACAAAGGTTAGGAGTTTCAAATACTCCAAAATCTTCTCCATCTCTTTTTCTTATGACTTTAGGTATAATTTCCGCCGCTTTTTTAATTAAAACTTCATTTCCGATGTTAACTTGTAAACGTTGAATTTCATCAAAATTATGCAAACTTGCACGTTTTACAATAGTACCTGCCAACTGAACAGGAGTAAGAATAGCAACAGGAGTAACCGCACCTGTTTTTCCGACACTAAGCTCAATTCCTAAAAGTTTTGTCCAAACTTCCTCAGGCGGAAATTTAAACGCCGTAGCCCATTTTGGAGCTCTTGCGGTAAACCCCAGTTCATTTTGTTTTGAAAAATCATTAATTTTTATAACCATACCGTCGGTTGCATAGTCAAGTTTAAATCTTTCAGTAGCCCAATACTCACACTTTTCAATAACAGGATTTATCCCCTTAACCAAAACATAGTCAGGATTTGTTTCAAAGCCTAATTTTTCAAGCAATTTCATTGCATCATAGTGAGTTTTTACAATTGATTTATCCTCGCAAATGGCAGTATAAGCAAAGAAATGCAAATCTCTTTGTGCAGTAATTTTACTGTCTAACTGTCTTAAGGAGCCTGCCGCAGCATTTCTCGGGTTAGCAAATTCTTTCAACCCTTTTTCGATATTTTCTTCATTTAACCTCTCAAAAGAAGATACAGGCATGTAAACTTCACCCCTAACCTCTATATCAATCGGCATTGAAAGTTCTTGAGGAATTGTTTTAATGGCTTTAATATTTTCGCTTATATTTTCTCCGACAACTCCGTTACCTCTTGTCGCACCGATTTTTAATTTTCCTTTTTCATAAGATAATGCACAAGATAAACCATCAATTTTAAGTTCAACAACTAAATCAAGATCGCCATCATTCGGATATTCCTTTTTAACTCGGTCATACCACCTTTTTAAATCCTCATAATTATTTGAGTTATCCAAACTGTACAATCTATATTTATGTTTATGCTCTTTGAATCCTTGAAGCATTTTATCCCCGACTTTTTGAGTCGGACTGTCTTTTGTTCTCAACTCGGGATATTCGTCTTCCAATCGTCTTAATTCACGATATAACTCATCATATTCAAAATCGGTAATTTTAGGCGAATCATAAAGATAATAA
>CAVEOW010000064.1:0-6451 GCA_963617295.1 bacterium
ATTAATATGTATGCAACCATATATGGAATTTTGTAACTTCTCTAATTTCATCTTTAAATATAAACAAAACATTAAAATTTTATTAAGGTAGTTTTATTTTATATTTTTTTATAATAAAATATTGTTGATTAGTGCCGTAACATTATGGAGGTAAAGTATGGAAACTTATGGTATTGAAAAATGGGGTATAATCAACCCGAAAGCCGTATATCGTAACTTAACACCTGCTCAACTTACAGAAGCAGCTTTAAGACGCGGTGAAGGTTCTTTAAGCAACACCGGTGCTTTGGTAGTTACAACAGGTAAATACACCGGTCGTTCTCCTAAAGATAAATTTATTGTTGATACTGACGGTGTTCACAATGAAATTGCCTGGGGAAAAGTTAACAGACCTATTTCAAGAGAAAAATTTAATGCAATTAAAGGTAAAATTACCGCTTACTTGGAAAACAGAGAAGTATTTATCTTTGATGGTTTTGCAGGTGCAGACAAGACTTATACTCAAAAATTCCGTGTAATCAACGAATTAGCAAGTCAAAACATGTTCATTCATCAATTGTTAATCCGTCCGACAGCTGAAGAATTAGCTTCTTACGGCGAACCTGATTACACTATTTTGTGTGCTCCCGGATTCAAATGTGATCCTGAAGTTGACGGCGTAAATTCAGAAGCCTGTATCGCTATTGACTATGAAGCTCATACAATTATTATTTGTGGTTCTCAATACTCAGGCGAAATCAAAAAATCTGTATTCGCTACTATGAACTACATTATGACAAAGAAAAATGTTCTTCCTATGCACTGCAGTGCTAACATGGATCCTGAAACAGGCGAAACAGCTGTATTCTTCGGTTTATCAGGAACAGGTAAAACAACTTTATCAGCTGATCCTTCTCGTAAGTTAATCGGTGATGATGAACACGGTTGGTCACCTGATGGTGTATTTAACTTTGAAGGCGGTTGTTACGCTAAATGTATCAATTTATCAGCTGAAAATGAACCCGATATCTACAACGCTATTAAATTTGGTTCATTAGTTGAAAACGTTATTATGAACCTTGAAACAAGAGAATTTGACTTCAACGACGGTTCTTTAACAGAAAACACTCGTGTAGGTTATCCTATTAACTACATCAACAATGCTCAAATTCCTTCAAAAGGCGGAATTCCGAAAGTTGTTATCTTCTTAACTGCTGATGCATTCGGCGTTTTACCTCCTATCTCCAGATTGGACAAAAACTCTGCTATGTACCACTTTGTAACAGGTTTCACTTCTAAATTAGCAGGTACAGAAAGAGGTATTACAGAACCTCAACCTACATTCTCAACATTGTTTGGTGAACCGTTCATGCCTATGGATGCTTCGGTTTATGCAAAAATGTTAGGTGAAAAACTTGATAAATACGGTACAAAAGTTTACTTGGTAAACACCGGCTGGGCAGGCGGATGTGCTTCTTCAGGTGCTAAACGTATGAAGTTAGCTTATACTCGTGCTATGGTAACGGCTGCATTAACAGGTGCTTTGGATAATGTTGAATTTAAACACCACGATATTTTCAACGTTGATTATCCGACATCTTGTCCGAATGTTCCTGCTGAAAAATTGGATGCTAGAGGTATGTGGGAAGATAAAGCAGCTTATGATGCTCAAGCTAATAAACTTGCTCAAATGTTTGCTGATAACTTTGCAAGCAAATATCCGAACATGCCGTCCGAAGTTGTTAATGCCGGCCCTAAACCGCTTAACTGCGTAAGATAATCAAAAAGACATAAAGTATAAAAGAGGTCGAAAGACCTCTTTTTTCTTTGCAAAATAATTTTAAAATTATTTTATTCCAAACCTTGAATAGAAGAAATCTATAAGAGAGTGTTTTTCTTCATTTACTTTAACTTGTTGTATGGCAAGGTTTTTCCCGTAGATAAAATCATTGAAACTTAATTGATAGTTGTCTTGCATTGCTAAATCAACCCATAAATTATCTTGAATTCGTCCTTTTTCATACTCGGGCAGATTTTCTTTGTAGTATGGAATTGAATCAACGCACATATTTACAAAGTTTTTTCGCCCGTTGTATTTTAAGTAGTTTCGTCTTGCAAAGAATCGTCCAAAGTAGTTTTCAAGCCCGTCGTGTATTGTATCTGCCAGAGCTTCGGCGGTAAATTCATTTACATATAATCCGCTATCTTTATAAAATAATTCGTGTTCACCTCTTGCATACTTATTATGATCTTTAAATACAATAACTGGCGTGTTGCATGACATTGATTCTTGAATGGTTCTGTTTTTTCCTTCTATTAGAGATGTTAAAACAGTAAATTTTGCACTTGAATAATATTTACTCATTGCCGAGTAATCGACATTGTCGATAATAGTCATGTAGTTTTCAAGTTTGCCGTATTTTGTTTCAATTTCATTTAAGATGTTTTTTGCTTCTTGGCTTTGATTATCGGAAGAACTTCCTTTTATCATTGTAACTTTTAGTTTTCGGTTATATTTCTTCTCGAAAATGTGGAGTGCTTCTACTAAAATCGGCAGGTTTTTAACTCTTGAAATTCTTGAAATATATAATAAATCAATATTTCTAAGCGTATTAAAGGTTGGTGCCATAAAATATTCGTTTGTAAAATCGGCGTCTTGCAGCGGAATTAAGATTTTACTTTTCTTTTCGGGGTGTTCATTAAAGTACCAATCTTCTCTTTTTTGATTTTTGTAGCACGTTAAATAAACATCAGCTTTTTCGCTCCAAGGATATGATGACCACATTGTATATGCCATTGAGTGAAATATTTTATTGATATTTGGGAAAAGTTTATAAATATAGTCAACGCCTTGACTCATAAATATTCCTTTTGTCGTAATTTTTTCGTATTTTAGCGGCGGTAAAATTACAAAAAAGTCTGTTCTTTTTCTGAAATATTCTTCATCTTCAAAAAATTCACCTGAATAAGCGTCTATATCTTTGTAAATTTCTTCTATAGGTTTATTGATATTTGGATTTTCAAAATATTCAACAGGGTATTTGCCTTTGGGCATAGTTTTTCTCCGTTTTTTTCTTATTGTAATGTATTTTATAATAAAAATCTACTTACTGATTAAAAAATACATTAATTGATTTTTTGCCTGTTGAAAATTCTAACTCTGTAGTTTCGCTGCATTTTTCGCCGTCGATATGGTAGTTAAATTTTGATGATGTAATTTTTAAATTTTCCGCTTTAAAATATTCTGCTCTGATTGAATTTTTTCGTATATTCATTAATATTTTGAGGAACTCAATGAATCATCATTTTTTGCATTATTTCCGACAGTAACAAAGTTTTTATACATATTTGCACAGTTTGCTACAATAATGCAGCTGGCATTTGTTATATTTTTTTCATTCTCATCAATCCATAATTCATATTGTTTATTTTTTAATTTTAAAGCAAATAAAATGCCTGCTATAAAATAGCTAAAGTACCCGAACGTATTTTTAAGTTTTTGAGAGGTTTTGGTTATTATGTCTGAATCATAACCTATTCCTGTCCTTAAAACACTTGGGCGAGAGTTAACTTCAAGAATATCAACTTTTTTTATTTTGTTCTGTTTTATTACCTTAATCGCAGGTCTTAGTTTATCAGGTATTCCTAAGTTTGCAGCCAATAAATTAGCCGTTCCGCAAGGTATAATTCCTAAAGTCTGATTGCTTATATAGGGTAAAATCCTGTTTATTGTACCATCTCCACCTACGGCAATAATTGTGTCAAAGTCATTAATATTAACGCTTTCAATCTCATCAATATTTATAACTTTATATGAAAGATTTTCCGCAAGCAAAAATTTACGAAATTCCTTAATTTGTTTTGCTGCCTGACGTCGTCCTGAATTATAATTCGGAATTACCAGTACATTTTTCATAAGTTAATTCCTTAATTAATTTTTCGTAAATCTTTATGTATATTAATAATATTATAAAACCCAGCAGGTAAGCTGAAAGAACGTCGCTCGGATAGTGAACTCCGAGAAAAACTCGGCTCCAGCCGACAGTTATAATCCATAAAGCAGAAATTGTAACAAGGGTTATTTTTAATGCTATATTCTTACAATATTTAAAAACAAGAAATATTATAAACCCATATAGAGAAAAAGTTACCAAACTATGGCTTGAAACAAAACTGTAGCTGTTTGGGTGAATAAATTGTTGAAACTCATAAGGCGGTCTTTGCCTTTGAACAACATTTTTGATTATAAGATTTAATAAAAAGCTGAACAAAGGTATTGAAGCAAGCAATGCTGTTTCAGCTAAAACTCTAAGAGCAGGAATTTTCTTTGACATCATATTTGAATACAAATATAAATATAAAAGAGCAATCGGTAACACTATCATGCCTGCATAAAGGCTGCTATCAGGTAATATAGCACATATTAAAGGCACAGAGTGAAAAACTTCCTGCACGTATGCAATAATAATTTTGTCCCACATTGTAATTATGGGACAAAATTTTATTAATAAAGTTGTTATAACAAATATTATAAAAAGAATATACAACAATTCTTTTCTCCTAGTGAACACAACCGCAAGTTGAACACTCGTGAGTGCATTCGGGTTGTTTATTTTGCTTTGAACAGAAAGTATCTCTATCGATGTAGTATTCTCCTTCAAGAGGGAAAATTGTCATCCACAGATTATTTCTCCAATCTTCATCAAGAATATTTTTTACATCTTTTGAATATTGGTCAATTTTAGCCTTGATTTCAGGATTTGTTAAGTAATCTGCAGCTTTTGCATGAGTTTCATAAGGTTTAAATTCTTCATAGTATTTCCTTAAAACTTCAGGTCTATCTACAATCATGCAAGGTCTTAACATATTCCCGTCTTCATAAGGAATACCGTCCCTTATTGCTCTCATAAACGGAGAAGCCAATGCTTCCGTTAATGTGCAATTGTTTACATTGTGTGTTGCCAAGTGAACAAACGTGCAAGGTTCAACATCACCTTTCGGGTTAACGTGAATATATTGTCTGCCGCCTGCAATACATCCCATCATTTCAGGTCCGTCACCCCAAAAATCAACTGTCATCATCGGCAGAGTATTTCTTGCATTATAAACGGCTTTTAATATTTTTTGTCTTTGTTCAGCATTCGGAACTAAGTCAACATTCGGGTTTTCTCCTATTGGAACATAATGAAAATACCAGCTCCATAAACATCCTTTATCGGATAACATCTTCATAAATTCATCAGATGTAACTTCATCACAATTTTCTCTTGTTGCGGTAATTGAGCTTCCGAAGAAAATTCCTGCTTCACGAAGCATATCCATTTTCTTCATTACCATATCGAAACAACCCTCGCCACGGATTTTATCGTTATTTTCTCTCATTCCGCCTAAAGAGAACATAGGTTGTACATTTCCGAGTTTTTTCAGTTTTTCAACTGTTTTTTCTGTTATAAGAGAACCGTTTGTAAATGTGATAAAAGTGCAGTCGTTAAACTCTTCTGCAAGTTCAAGGAACTCTTTTCTGCAAAAAGGCTCTCCGCCAACGATTGGGAAAATATGAATTCCCATAACATCACGGGCTTCCGTAAATATTTCTCTCCACTTTTCTTTTGTTAAATCTTCACGAACATCATACTCGTGAGCCCAACATCCCTTGCAGCTAAAATTACAGTTTTTAGTGATACTAGCTAGTAAAACAGTAGGCGGAAAGAATCCGTTTTTCTCGTTAAATTGGGTGCGTTTTCTTAAATTATCACCGTAATAACCGTTTACAAAAAAGTTTTTAATCCATTTATTTCTGCAATTCGGGTCTAATTCGGTTAAAATCTTCTTCCACCAAAAAAGGTGCGGATGTTCTGACTTAAAAAGCCATTGCATTCTTCTTGCGTGGTTTATTCCGCCTTTTGAGCCGGCTATCTTCTCAAAAATTTTAGCCAAGTTAATCATTTTTTCTTTGCTGAAATTATTCCCTAAATAATTTAACAGCATATCTATCATAATATTGTTTATTTTTAATTTTAATCCGTCAAAACAACCCATTGAATTTGGCTGCCATACGGTTGATTGCTTTTCTACTTTCATTTTTATTCCTCTATACAAGCACTTCTTCTAAAATTGTCTTGTTTTTGTCTGCTAATATTTGCTTTATTTGTTTATATAATTTAGAGTTTGTTGCGTTAATTCTTTCAAACAAAATAACAGCGTTTGCATTACTGATTCCTTTTATAAAGTCTGTTGAAATATCGCCTTTTACGATGTTTAAGTTTTTAAATTCGCACAACTTCTCTAAGTTTTGACTTGGCACTTGTTCAAGTAAGATAAGTGAAATACTCTTTTCTTGGTTTGATAAAAGTGTCAGTTTTAAATCGGAAAAATCTTTTTCCATATTATAAATTATTTTATCACCAAGCATTGAATATGTAAGCTTTTTATTTGTATTTTCAGCATAAATAACGGCAATAAGTGAAGCAAT
>CAVEOW010000064.1:6461-7273 GCA_963617295.1 bacterium
CAAAGACTATGCCTAACAGGATATTAGTAAACAATTTTGGAGAAGTTTGTTCATATTCTTGTAATAATCTTGGCTCTTTTAAAACTATTACTTTTGATGAATCGGACATTTCTTCTACCAATTTAGCCCATTCAAGTTTTGATGATAATGCTGCAACTTTTGATACGTCTTCTGTTACGGCGATTTTTGATTTTTCACCTGCTACATATTGCCCGTGCAGGTTTGACATTGCTTTTCTTGCAGAGTTTGAAAATGCACTTAATGCGGCTAAATTCCCTGACCCGCTCATAGCAGTATCAGGTAAACCGCTAACGGTTTTCATCTTTTTGTTTAAAGCATCTTTTGCTTTGTTGTACTCTTCTTCAATTATTCTTTTATCTGATTTTGATTTTTCGGCATTAATTTCTTTGTTTAACTCAATGTAGTGTACAATTATTGAATTTACTACATTATAAGCAAGTTCTCTATCTTTGTTTTTATATGTAATAGTAACTACATTTGTACCTTTTTTATTCTCAAAAGAAATTCCTTTTTTAAGAAATTTTTCTGCCGTCAGATATTTACCTGTCTTTTTTGTCGGAATTATACCGAATAATTTTTTAAAACGTAAATCGTTATCACGGATAACTTTATCAATAACAAGAGCTGATTGCATAAGTTCTATGTCGTTAGCCATAGCACCTGCCCCGCCATTCATTAGTGCTGCCATTCCGCTGCCGGCACCAAGCTCTGATATAACATAAGGGTTAAACTCTGCCATATTTGAGTTGTTTGATTTATTTATGTATAAATCGGTATCGACAGTGTATTTT
>CAVEOW010000065.1:0-7241 GCA_963617295.1 bacterium
TTGCCGAGTAATTCAAACCAAACATTAAGAATGACTCTTATGACGCAAGGTCGTTTGCTTGAACCTGAACAATTTGAAGAAATTATTGTTCGCTCAAATGTTGACGGCTCTAACATTAAATTAAAAGACGTTGCAAGAGTTGAACTTGGTGCTTATTCTTACGATAAATTCGGTATGATTGGCGGTAAACCCGTTGCGGTTATTCAGGTTGTTCCGTTACCGGGGGCAAACACAATCAGTATTGTTAACTTAGTTAATAAGAAAATGGCTGAAATTAACAAGACATTACCTGAACATCTTGAATTAAAAATGATGCACGATGACTCTGAATTTATTCGTGAATCAATGAAAGAAGTTGTTTTCACAATTTTAATTACTTCATTAATCGTTATTTTAGTAATATTCATATTCTTGGGTGATTGGCGTGCAACATTAGTTCCTTGCGTAACAATTCCTGTTTCGTTGATAGGTTCTTTTGCAGCCTTGCCGATATTCGGTATGTCAATCAACCTGCTGACGTTGTTCGCAATGGTACTGGCGGTTGCGGTTGTAGTAGATGACGCTATCGTTGTTATTGAAAACGTAAAACGTCACTTGGAAGAGGGTAAGAACCCTGTTGAAGCTACACAGTTGACAATGGAAGAAGTAGGTAGTGCGTTAGTTGCAATGGCATTGGTACTTATGGCAGTATTTGTTCCGGTTTCGTTTATGGGCGGCTTGAACGGTTTAATGTTCAGACAGTTTGCAGTTTGTATTGCGGTATCCATTGCATTATCAGCATTATGTGCGTTAACATTATCTCCTGCTATGTGTTCTATTATTTTAAGAGCAGAAGATCCGAACAGAAAACCAAGCAACTTCTTTACGGCATTTATTAAACATATATTCGTTGTTTTTGATAAAGAATTTGATAAAGTAACTCAAGTATATTTGGATGTTGTTAAAAAGTTTGTTTATAATAAAAAATTAACTGTTACATTATATATTGCATTTATTTTATTAATGGGATTCTTGTTTAAGATTATTCCTACAGGCTTTATCCCTGATGAAGACCAGGCGGTATTGATGTCGCAAGTTGTTTTACCTCCGGGGTCAGCTTTAAACAAAACTCAGGAAGTTTTAGAGAAATACAGGGAAGCGGTTGCGGATGTTGAAGGAATAGAAACAGAGAAAATTATTGCTTTCGCAGGTATGGGACCTACAAACCAAGCATTCTGTGTATTCCCGTTAGAAAAATGGAATGAAAGAAAAGTATATCCGTGGGATTGGGTTGTAAGAAAAATACAAGGTCGTCCTACTGATTTATCGCACACTGCTATTTTGAAACAAATAAGACAAAGAGCAGCATTGATAAACGAAGCTTCAATCGCAGTATTTTCACCTCCTGCAATTGACGGTATGAGTATGTTAGGTGGTTTCGAGTTCCAAATGTTATCAAAAGGAGAGTATTCTATTCAAGAAATAGAACAGTATGCAAACAAATTGACTATGGCAGCAAACACTGATCCTACACTTCAAAACGTATATACAACATATCAGGCAAACGTACCTCAGTACCGTTTACACATAGATTATGATAAAGTTTTGGCTCAAAATGTTGATATTCAAGAATTATATTCAACATTGGCTTCAACTTTGGGTTCATATTATGTAAACGACTTTAATAAATTGGGTCGTGTATTCCGTGTTCAATTACAAGCGGAAGATTCATTCAGAAACAAAGCTACTGACTTAGAAAAGATATATGTAAAAAATATGAACGGTCAAATGGTTCCGTTAATGACAATGATTGATTTGGAACAAACCGTTGGTGCCGCTTCAATTACAAGATTTAACTTATATCGTTCGGTACAATTCTCAGGTCAGGCAGTATCAGGCAAAAGTTCAGGTGCTGCTATGAAAGCAATGGAAGATGTTGCTATAAAAACACTTCCGTCTGACATCGGTTATGACTGGTCAGGTACATCACTTCAAGAACGTGAGTCATCAGGACAAACAACTGTAGTTGTTGCGATTGCACTACTGTTTGTATATCTGTTCTTGGTTGCATTATATGAAAGCTGGTCAATCCCTGTAGCAGTATTAATGATTGCTCCGATTGCCGCATTAGGTGCTTTAATCTTCCAGTTGATGATTGGTCAATCTTTTGACTTGTACTCGCAAGTAGGTATGATTACATTAGTTGGTGTTGCCGCAAAACAGGCAATTTTGATTGTTGAATTCGCAAGAGATTTGCACGAAGTACAAGGTCATAGTATTGAAGAAGCCGCTATTGAAGCTGCGAAGATAAGATTTAGAGCTATTATGATGACTGCATTAGCGTTTGTATTTGGTGTATTACCAATGGTATTCGCAACAGGTGCAGGTGCTCAAAGCAGAATTTCGGTAGGTTCTACGGTATTCGGCGGTATGGTTGCAGCTGCTACAATCGGTACACTTTTAACTCCTGTATTCTATGTAATAATTCAATCTTTAGTTGAAGGTGTTGGAAAAAAGAAAGAAAATAATCAATAATAATAATTAGAGTAGAGTGGATAAAATGAATAAGAAATTATTAATATTTGTATTTTTATTAATGACGTTACCTGTTTTTGCAGATGACAGTCCGTTTAGAGATGAAGTTATAAATGAACTTCCTCCTACATTATCGGAAGCAGCTCCTGCTAAGACACATTTCTCTGACAGATTTAAGAAGGTGTTTAAGAAAGAACATAAAACCGATATTGAAGCAGGAAAAGAAGTTACTCCCGAAGAACCTGAAAAGACAATGGATAAGGTTATAAAGGAACATAAAAAGGCAGAAAAAATACAAAAACAGGAAGCTAAAAAGCAAGCAAAAAATGAAAAACGTCTTGCAAAAGAAAATAAAAATGTTGCTCCTGAGGAAGTCGATGTAGCAGTTCCTGTTGATAATGAGGTTAATGCGGACTATAAAACAGGCGTTGATGTTAACAGAATTATCGAAGTAGATGATTGTATTAAATTGGCATTGGCAAATCATCCTGCGATTAAAAGTGCGGTTAGTAATGCTGATATTTACAAAACAAGAATAGGTCAGGCATGGGCTAATTACTTCCCGACATTCTCCGCAGGTGTAAGTTATTCAAGAAACGATATGCAAATGGCTAACTTCAAGTTCCCGACACAAAAGTATGACATGTTCTATGCTCCTACGGTATCGGGGAATATGTTACTGTTTGACTTCGGTAAAACAAAAGCACAAGCGGACTTAGCTAAAAGAACTTACGAATCGGCTGAATTGACTGCTCAAAATACAATTAACACTGTTATTTATACGGTAAAACAAGCATATTATAATTTGTTGTTTGCTCAACAACAGGTAAAAGTTTATGAGGACACCGTTAAGGATTACACTCTTCATCAAAAGCAAGCTCAAGCATATTATGATATCGGTACTAAGGCAAAAATTGATGTTTTAACAGCAGAATACAATTTAGGGCGTGCTAAATTAAATTTAATTCAAGCTAAAAACACTTTAAAAATTGCTTATGTTCAATTGAATAATGCAATGGGTTTACCTGAATATACTAATTATGATGTTGTTGATAATTTAAAGATGAAAGATTATCAAATTACGACTGATGAAGCCGTAAAAACAGCTTTTGAAACAAGCCCTGATTTACTTGCTTATAAGAAAAAGGCAGAGGCTTCCGAATTATTGGTTCGTTCTACAAAAAGAGCATATACACCTAATGTTTCGGGTTTTGCTTCATATACAAGAGGCGGAAAAAAAGTTGATACCGACTATGGTTATCAGTTTGGAGCTCAATTAAATTACTCAAACATCAATTTGATGTTATTAAAGAAGCAAGTTGATGAAGCAAAAGCTACTTACAAAAAAGACTTGGCTGATTACGAAAATGAAAAACAAACAATCTATTTCCAAGTTAAAGAAGCTCATATTAATATGACAAATGCTCAAGAGAGTATAGTTGTTGCAAAACTTGCAATGGATCAAGCTAAAGAACAATATGACCAAGCGTCTGGACGTTATAAGGTTGGTTTAGGCGATGCTATTGAGTTAAAAGATGCTGAAACTTCATACAGAAACTCTCAACTTGAATATTACAATAATATCCTAAATTATCATGTCAGTGCTGCTAACCTTGAAAAATTAATGGGTGCGCCGATTGAAAGCAGTGAAACCGACGATTTATAATTATGGATATAACGGTCAATAAAGCTAAATCACTTAATGGAGTAATCGAAATCCCTGCGGATAAATCGATTACTCATCGTGCTTTTATGTTTTCATCTTTGACTAAAGGGATAATGAAGATTTCGAATTATTCCAAGGGGGCTGATTGTATGTCAACTCTTCATATTATTCAAGATTTGGGCTGTGAGGTTCAATTTTTAAATGATAAAGAAGTTGTTGTTAATGCTAAAAATGCATTGACAGCTCCATCTGCCCCTTTAAATTGCGGTAATTCAGGAACTACAACAAGGTTAATGTCAGGAATTTTAGCAGGACAAAACTTTAATACAAAACTTTTTGGTGATGAGAGTTTATCAAAGCGACCGATGAAAAGGGTTATTGCACCTTTAGAGCTTATGGGTGCTAAGTTTATTCATAATGATTATAAACTCCCGATTGAAATTTGCTCTGCCAAATTGCACGGAATAGATTATAACTCTCAACTGGCATCGGCGCAGGTTAAATCTTGCCTTTTATTGGCAGGATTAAATGCAGAGGGGGCAACTTCCTTTACGGAACCTTATATATCAAGAAATCACACAGAACTTATGTTTGAGTGCATGGGTGCGGATATTAAGATTGAAAATAATAAAGTAATAGTGAAACCGTCATCGTTAAATCCTGTTGATATAACGGTGTGCGGAGATATTTCTTCCGCCGCATTCTTTATGGTTGCAGGTTTAATTGTGCCTGATTCCGATATAACAATCAAAAACGTTGGAATAAATGCAACAAGGGCAGGTATAATCGAAGTTTTAAAGAATATGGATGCTGATATTGAACTTCTAAATGAACGTGTAGTTTCAAATGAAAAGGTTGCGGATATAAGAGTTCGTTATTCAAATTTAAAAGCAACAAAAATAGAAGGGGAAATTATCCCGAGGTTGATTGATGAAATCCCGATCATAGCTGTAGCAGCTTCACAAGCAGAGGGAACAACAGTTATCAAGAATGCTCAAGATTTACGAAATAAAGAAGCTGACCGTATTACTGCCGTAAAAACCGAACTTGCAAAAATCGGGGCGGATATAGAAGAAACTCCTGACGGTTTTATAATTAACGGTAAAAAAGAACTGACAGGTGATTGTGAAGTAGAGTGTTACCACGACCATAGAATAGCAATGAGTTGTTATGTTGCAGGTTTAATATGTAAAAAACCCATTAAAATTAAAGAATTTCAATGGGTTGATATATCTTTTCCCGAATTTTTAGAACTGAATTCTAAAATTCTTATTTCGTAGGATAATAAATTTTCGATGTTTTATTTTGATCAATGCTGAAAGCAATGATAATACGTTCTCCTCTGTAGCTTTTAGGCGGGATATCAACATTCTTTAGGTCTGTTAACATCAAAAGAACAGAGTCATCAAGAGAATTATTTCTTGATTTCATATAAATACCTTGATTTCCCAAAATGCCGTCTTTATTAACAGTAAATTGAGCTCTGCATTCACCTGTTCCGTCAACAAGTGATTTATCCCACTTTTGGCTGAAATCTTTACCTATACCGACTAAGTATTGCCTTAATTCGCTATCCATAGTTCCGTTTGAAAATCTTTCATTCAAAATCGGCAATTTAGCTTCTTGTTTTCTTAAAGAAGTATTTGCCATTTTGTCTGATTTCCAATATGAATTAACATCAGGAAGTTTAATATTTGCTTCTGCTGCTCTTTGATGAGCCTTTTCAATCTTTTTTTGAGGATATGGAGGGAAAAATAAAAGCACTATACTGATAAAAACAGATATTCCTATTGTAATCAACGCTTTCATTTTATCTGCTTTTTCGGCTTGAATTTCTTCAAGTTCTTCTTCCGAAAGCTCTCTTTTTTTCGGTTTTTTGCGTGGTTTTGGCGGTTCAGGTTCTTCGTAGTATTCTTCTTCCACTACTTCTTCAAAACTGTCATTACCGCAATCGCAAAAGTCCGGTAAATTTTCATATTCAGCGTGGCATTCTGTACATCTATACATTAATTATTTTCCTTCAAATTTATTAATAATCTTTATCTACTTTTTCAAGTAATTCTTCTCTTATAATAATATCGAATTTTGTGTTACCTAACATATTTGTTTCCATAATCAAAATTGCTGTAGGAACAAGTGCTGCGACGAAACTTAATACGATACCCATTACATCACCGCCCATAACTCCCGTAAAGTATGAAACGTTCATTGTTAACTCGATTACAACTACTGATATTGCAATTAAGAAGAATTTTTTAGCTTCTTTCTTTAAGTTTTTGCAGCTTTCAACACCGTGAAGAACTACACCGTGTACGTTGTAATCACTAAAACCGTCTTGTTTAATGATGTTAGAAGCAACCATTCTTTTTGTAGTTGCAAATGATGTTGCAAAGCAGTGGAATGCGAAACAAATCATCAATGTAGCAAGAACTAAGAATATCGGAGAGAATTTGAACCCTGCTGATAATCTTACCCAAG
The DNA here is from genome assembly GCA_963617295.1 of bacterium. GTDB lineage: Bacteria > Cyanobacteriota > Vampirovibrionia > Gastranaerophilales > Gastranaerophilaceae > Avigastranaerophilus. The sequence goes on from CAVEOW010000065.1 coordinate 6,659, forward strand.
CAGCCGCTTCAGGGAAACATTCAGCCAATGTCTGAGAAACACCGTATGCCAAGAAAGGTGCTGTTATGAAACCTAAGACATATTCAAAGCCTGATTTAAGTTGTAAGCTGAAAATCTTATCGTTTATAGCTTTAAGTTTCTTTCTTCCGATATTGTTTACAAATAATGTAATCCATTGTTGATAATCTTTTATAACAGATTGGAAATCTTCTCTGCTTTCATAACTGTCAAGTTCTTCGCCGCTTTCAGCAACAATATTCTTTGTAAATCCTGAGAAAATACCTAAGAATATACATAAGAACGTACATAATATTAACATGTGCGGAATCAATGCAGGCATGTTGTATGCGTGAGTCATCATTTCTACTAATGAGAAGATTAAAACAACACTAAACATACCGCCTGAAATCAACATACATGTATGTTGGATAAGTTTAGCCGATTGAGATACAACTCTTTTAACTTTATTTTGAAGATTTAAGAATTGACCTTGTTTTAATAAGAAAGTCAATATAATAAATGCAACCGCAACTAAGAAAAGAATTTTAGATTGCATATCTTTTCTGTCGATAATTACAATTAT
>CAVEOW010000066.1:0-7196 GCA_963617295.1 bacterium
GCGTGTAGTAATGGAGTACAATCATTCAAGTATTCCTCACACAATTACAAAAATGCCTTTAGATGATTCCTCTTGTGATGGGGTTGAATTTATTGTATCTCACCCGTTTGATGTTTACGCAAAACCATTCAAAAGACCTGAAAATACAGAAAAAGAATAATTTATTTATCGGTTCTGAAACCTTTTGAATGTGAAATCTTTCGTCCGATAGCTTTAATTTTTGCCTTAATACAAGACACACATTTATTGGGAGAATCATTAACACAAATTTTTCCGGGGTAAAGTTCATATTTTTTGCGGTAATCACCCTCTGTCATGTTTGGCATTACAACATTTGCACCTGATTGCAGTGCTATAATCCTTCCGTTTGGTCGCATTGACTCCATTGCCGTTGTTGCAGGAATATTTATGTCCGGCAAAATAATTCTTGTAATTGCCATAACCCTCAATGCTAAGTCAAAGGCATCCGTCTTTTGTCCTGCAAGCGGAGTTTCAGGGTGAGGAATAAATGCCCCGACACCCACCATATCAGCGTTCAACTCTTTGAAAAACAAAATGTCATCAGCCAAAGACTCAATTGTTTGGTTAGGAAGTCCGACCAGACATCCTGTACCTGTTTCATAGCCTAATGACTTTAGATTCTTCAGGCATTGTACTCGGTTTTCGTAGCTCATGTTCGGGTGCAAAGATTTGTATAAATTTTTGTCCATAGTTTCTATTCTTAAAAGATATCTGTCTGCCCCTGCTTCTTTGAACATTTTATATTCATCATAACTTCTTTCACCAATACTTAAAGTAATTGCGACATCATATTGCTTTATTTTTTTTATCAGAGAACAAATTCTTTCGGCTGTCCAATAAACATCTTCTCCGCTTTGAAGTACGATTGTCTTATAATCCGCATTTACGGCAGTTCTGCAACAATGTAAAATTTCATCTTCTGTTAATCTGTAGCGTTCTAACTTTTTGTTTTCTGCTCTTAATCCGCAATAAAAGCAGTTGCACTTACAAATATTGCTAAATTCAACAAGTCCTCGCAAATGAACTTCATCGCCTTTATATTTTTTTCTGATGTTATCTGCAAGGTGAAAAATTTCATCATCATGAGTTTTTAGAAGTTCAATAATATCGTTTCGGCTTAAATTTTGATAATTCATTATACTTCATAACCTGTTGTACGAACGATTAACTCGTGGAAGTTTGAATTATTTTTTAGAATTTTCTTTATTACAATGTCGGGTTTTTTAGAAAATTCTCCGTCAAGGAATTTTTTTGTTAAAGACTTACTTTTTTTATCCGCAATATAAGCCTCATATTTTCTTAGAGCCACTTTATCACGGTTGTTACCTATAAGTTTCAGTAAAGGATCTTTTTCGGGATGTCTTTTTCTGTAGGCGGTTTTAACTTTTTGTATGGTATTGTTTGCTAAAGTTTTAGGAGTAACCCCTTTTCGGTATCCGATTAATAGAGAAGCACAAATTGCAGCACCAACGGTTGCACCTGCAATCATTAAGTTTCTTCTTGATTTATCAACCGTATTTTCTACCTCAATATCGGCAGTATATTTTTTTGTTATATTGCCGGAAGTTATTTTAGGTATAAATACGTCGGGAATACTGCTTAATTTCATCTGCATCCTTCTTAACTTTAAGTTAGCCGATATATTATAGCACATTTTAAGTTCTTTTAAAAGAACTGTAAATAAATGTTAACGTGTATTATTCGCAGTTTTATAATTTGAAATATTCTTTTATATTTGTTTCGCAATAGAATGTCGGGTGGGCATATCTTGTCTAATAAATAATATATTGTTGTGGGACATGCCAATTTGTTTACAAATTGCGATTTAAGTCAAAAAGAACTTTTGCCCCAATTAGTGTTAAATCAGGGTTAATTATATCGAATTTTCGTTTTAAATATTTCTCAATAACGGAAGAATATCCGCCTGTTGCAATGATTGTAACTTTTTGCCCGAGTTCATGCTCGCATTCAAACAAAAGTCCGTCTATCATTGCTGCATGCCCTCTTACTATTCCTGATAGCATTGCGTCAATTGTGTTTCGTCCGATAGTATGTTCGGGAGCTTCAATATATAATTTTGGTAATTTTGAAGTTCTGCTGCTCAATGCTTCCGCTTGAATTTTCATGCCCGCAGTAATAATGCCCCCGATAAATTCACTTTTTTTATTAACAATATCAAAGGAAGTAGCAGTTCCAAAGTCAACAACGATTGCAGGAACTGAGTATAGTGCCTTTGCAGCGGCAGCATTTGCAATTCTGTCGGCACCGACTTGTGATGGGCTATCTGTTTTAATTTCAACATTATTTTTAATTTTATGAGAAATTATTAAGCTATCAATTCCTAAATATTTTTTTAAAGCAATATCGATTTTTTCTGTTAATTGCACAACAACACTGCAAATAACGGCATTTTTAATATCCGAATCCAAGTTAAATTCTTTTAACAAATTTTTTATATAAATGCCATATTCATCCTCTGTTCTTGAAATATCGGTATTCAATCTCCACGAGTGTTTAAGTTCTGATTTATCAAACACTCCAAGTGTTATATTTGTATTACCGATATCTAAAACTAATAGCATAACAATCTCCTTTAGCATTATTTTATCAAAAATATTATAAAAATACTGAATTTTATGTATATCGTTTTATTGTATTCCGGTATAAATTTATTATAATAAGTATAGTATTACTTTTTTATGGTAGATTGTATGAAGAAAAAACTATTAATTATAACTTTTGTATTAACGATGATAGCAGCATTTAATGCTCAATCGGCTTTCGCTATAGCTCCTGCTGTGCAAAAAGCTGAGAATATTTCTGTTGACGAAATAAGGCCTGAGGTTTTGGGTAAAGAAGACAGTAATTTGAGTATTATAAAAAGAGTATCTTTTAGAGATAAACTTAAACGCTCTCCCGAAATTGAAATACAAAATTTCTTTAAAAAATTCAATAAGTACTCGGAAAAGAATAATATTGAAAAGCTGAAAGAAATGTATTCCGATTCTTACGTTAATAATGACGGTTATGATAAGGAAACAATTTTTAAACTTAACGAAGAGGCACAAGGTGCTTACAAAAATGTTGACTATGATACGCAGTTATTAAGCATTCGTGCTGACAGATTTAATGCGGTAGTTGATGCTGTTGAAACTGCAAAAGGTGAAACCATTAACGGTTTCGGAAAAATTGAAGGAACAGGAGAAATTACATCAGAACTCCACTACACGGATTATTTAAGAAAAGAGGACGGTAAATGGAGAATTGTTGCGACCGATATTTCAAGAGAGAAATTAGAATTGAAATATGGTGATGCAAGAGGAAAATTCTTTAAAGTTACTGCTCCCGAGTGTGTTCCGGCGGGCTCTGAATACGAAGTTTCACTAAAAACAGAGTCGTCATTAAAAGAACTTCTGATAGGTTCAATTTCTAATGAACAGATTAAATATCCGCAAGAACAAGCAAAAGATGTGCTAAGAGCAATTAATGACGGGGAGTTATCCAGAATTATTAAGGCTAACACATTAAATAATAATGAGTACGCAACAATCTCTGTAGCAATTACAAAAGCTGATTTAGAGCCAAGTTCTGTTGTTATAAAAATGACGGGTGCGGCAATATTGATGAACAGAGTAAATGTTTTAAAAGCTACAAACACTGTAAAAAGTGCTACTAATGGAGGAAAACAATAATGGCAAAACATGTAAGAAAAAAGGAAACACCTTTAATTGATATGGGCAGCATTGTTCAATACGTAGTAATGACAATAATATTTGCATTACTTGTATTCGGTGTTAAATATGTTGTTCTATGGGCTGTTCATCAGTCACCTACAGGACAATGCGGAAACGGAGTTTTAACGTTATTTGAAACTCATAATACGGGAGCGGCATTTAATTTATTTGCAAACCAACCTGAAATGATTATAAGTGCTTCAGTATTAGCGGCTCTTGCAATTGCCTTTTGTGCAATTATTCTATCAGGAAAACTTTCAAGAGAAACTCATACTGCAATGGCTTTACTGACGGCAGGTATTTCAATGAACGCTGCCGAAAGAATTACAAACGGTTATGTTATTGATTACATCAGTTGCAATTTTGCTCCGGGGCTTCCTGTTTTTAACACTGCAGACATTATGATAGTAATTGGTGCATTTTGCCTTTTATTTTCTGTATTTACAAAAAGATAGAGATTATAAATGACAAAAAAATATATTTTTAGAGTCCAATCATTAAAAGAGCCTTTAAGGTTGGACTCTTTTTTAAGTTCAGAAGAAGTCTTTACTTCCCGCTCACAAGTTCAAAATTTGATAAAAAAAGGTCAGGTGCTTGTAAACGGCGAAAAGAGAAAATCGTCATTTGTCGTAAAGGATGATGACGAAATTTCCGTTATATTGAGTGATGAATTCAATTTGATAATTGAACCCGAAAATATCCCGTTAAACATTGCTTATGAAGATGATGATATTCTTGTTGTGAATAAGCCGAAAGAAATGCTTACTCATCCTACGAATAAAGAAACATCGGGAACTTTGGTTAATGCCTTGTTATATAAATATGGTTATGATGGACTCTCTGATATAAACGGAGTTATGCGGCCCGGGATAGTTCACCGATTAGACAGAAATACGTCAGGACTTTTAATGGTTGCTAAAAATAATAAGGCACATGAGTTTTTAGCTGAACAGATACGAACTAAATCTGCAAAGAGAAATTATCTTGCAGTTGTTCATGGGAATTTTGAGGAAGAAGAGGGGACAATAAATCAACCAATCGGAAGAAATCCTGCAAGACCTGAAAAAATGGCAGTTATAGAAAATGGGAAACCCTCTGTTACTCATTATAAAGTTTTAGAACAGTTTAAAGGCTATTCGTTTATTGAACTTCAATTAGAAACAGGCAGAACTCACCAAATTAGAGTCCACATGAATTATATATCTCATCCGATAGTAAATGATAGCTTGTATAATAAGCAACCGTTTAAGGTAAAAACAACAGAACAAGTGTTGCAAGCATATAAGCTAAAATTTGCGACTTTAAAAAATGATGATATAATTGAACTTAAAATAGAACAGGATAATGATATTCAAAAAGTTCTAAAATATTTAAGGAGCAATTTAAAATGAAAAACAGAATATTCTTTATAATATCCGAATTGATACTCTTTTTAGTTTTTATGTATTTGTTGGTAATAAATTATATGACAGGTACAAAATCAGGATTAAATATAACTCTTGGTACAGACGGTTTTGTTGAATTGAATACTTTTTTCGTTATTTTAGCAATTTACGTAACAGGTGTTGTTTCGGGAATAGTTTATTCACTTTCACACGGTCAAAAATATAAAGATTTGGTTGAATTTTATGCTCGCAAAAATGAAAAATTATCGCAGCAAAATGAAATAGATTCCGACGACAAAGAGGCTCTCCAAAGAAAAATAGCGTCTCTTGAAATTGCATTAAACAATGCACTAAAAAACAAGCAAGACTAGCAATTTTTATTTTTTTTATGTTTTTTATATAATAGAGTAGAAAAATAAGGTAAGGAGAAAATATGTCTGTAGGTGTAACCCCAAACGGAAATTTATATGAAAAATCAAATGCCGGGAAAATAGCGGCGACAACCACAGGAGCTATTGCCGGTGCTGTTTACGGATTTAAAAACGCAGGTAAAATTATAACATACTGTGATGATATTTTAGCAGAAAATGCATCAGATAAAATAAAACAAGTCGCAGCACAAGTTAAAGATACTTTTAAGGGCGGAGAAACCGATAAAGTAAAAACAGCTGCCGAGAAGTACGGCACAAAAGTATCTAATAAAGTACTTACTTTTATAAAAAATAATCCGGTAAAATGTTTTGCAGCAGCAGGTGCAGCCGCAGCTTTTGCATTTGGGGCGTTTAGCATCGACAAATATATAAACCATAAACGTGCCGAATCAGTTGATAATTTAAAGCAACAATAATAATAAATAAGTTCAAAAATTAAAAGGAAGCAAGAAAAAAAATTCATGCTTCCTTTTTGCTTAATTTAACTACACATAAAGCGTTCATTAATGTTGACAATGATTTTTGCTTGTAGTATCAATATAGTAAATAGTAATTTAGGTGATTAAGTTTGTGCTGAACATTAATCACAAGGAAAAATAACAAGGAGAAAACATGCCAACAATAGCACAGTTAGTACGTAAAGAACGTAGCAAAACAACTGATAAGACTAAATCGCCGGCGTTAACAAATTGCCCTCAAAGAAGAGGTGTTTGTACGAGAGTTTATACAACTACTCCTAAAAAACCGAATTCAGCTTTAAGAAAAGTTGCAAGGGTAAGATTAACAAACGGGTTTGAAGTTACTTCATATATTCCGGGTATCGGACACAATTTACAAGAACACTCTGTTGTATTAATCAGAGGCGGAAGGGTAAAGGATTTACCTGGTGTAAGATATCACATTGTTAGAGGTACATTAGATACAGCAGGCGTTGCAAATAGAGCTAAATCAAGATCTAAATACGGCGCTAAAAGAGCTAAAAAGAAATAGGAAAGGCGATTTATAATGTCAAGACGTAGTAAACCTGCAAGAAGAATACCGGCTCCTGATGCTGTTTATAATAGCGTTGATATTGCCAGCTTCATAAACAGATTGATGAGACGCGGTAAAAAATCAATTGCAGAAAAAATATTTTATTCAACTTTAGAAAATATGAGAACTAAAACAAAAGATGAACCGTTAGAAGTATTCAAAAAAGCTTTAACAAACGCAACTCCTTTATTGGAAGTTAAAGCAAGAAGAATCGGTGGTTCAACTTACCAAGTTCCTCTTGATGTAAAAGCAGACAGAGGTATGGTATTGGGTTCAACATGGTTAATTGAAGCAGCTAAAAAACGTAGCGGTAAATCAATGGTTGAAAAACTAACTAACGAATTAATGGATGCTTCAAACGGTGTTGGTGCAGCATGCAAAAAACGTGAAGATACCCACAAAATGGCAGAAGCTAACAAAGCATTTGCTCACTACAGATACTAATTTAGTATTAATATAATGAAAAGAGAGGACTTATTATTAAGTTCTCTCTTTTTATTTATATGTAAAATCTTTCTATATATTAACGTGGGTAAAGTGATGTGAACCCCAAAAAGAGGACAAAAGAAGTAGGCAAGAAAAAGGGAGTAGCA
>CAVEOW010000067.1:0-970 GCA_963617295.1 bacterium
AAATTATTTAATACCGATAAAATGCAGATAACGGTAAAGGCTACTAATTTTACGCAATAAAAAAAGAGGTAAAAACCTCTTTTTAAATGGTGGGCCATCCTGGACTCGAACCAGGGACCTTACGCTTATCAGGCGTACGCTCTAACCACCTGAGCTAATAGCCCGTCTGTTCTCTCTCTGATGATTATATATTTACATAAACATATTTTAAAATCAAGTATTTTTATTCATCATTTAGCGGTCTTAATAAAATAATTGAATTTAAGTTCAATTGCAAGAACTCGTGCGTTTCCGCCTTGCGGTTAGGAAAATCTCTATGAACAACTTCACAGTTTTTTATAGCAACAAACCTTTTTGCTCCGTTTAAAATATCAGATAATACTCTATTTTTTCTTCCTGTTTTTGGCATGAAAACATTACCTTTGATTTGATAATCTTTGGTAATTACAAGAACTCTTTCTGACCAAATTCCTGTTATGAAACTGCTTTCTTCAATATTATTTTTATTATTCATAAAATATTTTTCCTCTCTTTATACCGAGTATGACTGGAATAACGGTAAGTATAACGATAATGCCAAGAAACAAACAATAACACCGATAAAGATTAACAGAATAGGTTCGATTAATTTACCTAAAGTATCAATGATTAAATCTAATTGTTGGTCAATATGTTGTACACACTGTGTCATCAATTCACCTAAACGACCTGATTGTTCACCGGTTGAAACCATAAACAAAATCATTTTTGGGAATAAATTTGCGGCTTTTAAAGACTCTGACAAATGAGCACCTGCTTGCATCTTTTTAATTGAAAGTTTTATTGAATCCTGCATTACGCTGTTTTCTAATGTTGTTCTTGAAAGATATAAACATTCGATAATAGGAATACCTGCATCATAAGCAATTTGTAATACTGTCAAAAAGTTTGAGAAAGCGGCTGCCTTTACCAAATCTGATATTAACGGAAC
>CAVEOW010000067.1:980-7128 GCA_963617295.1 bacterium
ACGGAACTTTCAATACAAATTCATCCAGTTTTCTTTTTGACGGTTCCCATTTAGTTAAATACGTAAAACTAAGAACAATTGCAGCAATTGCAACAGGAATAGCCGGCCATTTATCTTTTAAAAATTCACCTGAATCAATACAGAATTTTGTAATAGCAGGCAATTCTTTACCTTGTTGGTCAAACATATCTTTGAACGCAGGGAAAACAAACATTAACATAACTAAAACTACTGCAATCGCTAAACAAACAACGAATACAGGATATGTTAATGCCGAAATTACTTTACCTTTAATGTCGCCTTGTTTCTTTAACAATTCAATCAGACGTTCAAATGTTTTATCAATTTCACCTGAATCTTCACCTGCTTTTGCAAGACCGATATATACCTGCCCGAACAAATTAGGATATTTTGAAATTGTATCAGACAATGTATAACCTGCGATAATTTGCTTTTTGATTTCTTGAGCCAAAAGTCTTACCTGTCTTGAGCCTGCATCCTTTTCAATAAAGATTAAACTCTCAATAATAGGCAAGCCGGCTTTGTTCAAAGTAAGGAATGTTTGGGTAAAGTCAATCTTTTCTTTTAACGACAAAGATTGAAGAGTTTCATTCTTCTTTCCGCCTTTTGAAGAGGTAAATTCTTGAATAGATATGAGCTTATAGCCTAAAGATCTGACTTTAGACTTTACTTCAGCTTGAGATTTGGCATCAATTCTGCCTTTTACTTTCTCTCCGTTCCATTTTTCAGCTTCATATTCGTATCTGGTCATTATTTTCTACCTTACTCTTTAACCGGTCCGAGTACACGCAAGAACTCATCAATTGTAGTTTTGCCCTCTATAATATGGCGTAAACAAACTTGGTGTAACGTTTTCATTCCACCGCCGATAGCGGCTTCTTCAATTTGAATATCGTGTGCACCTTGAGAAATTAATTTTTTAATTTCCTTTGTTATCGGCATGATTTCATATACGCCCAAACGACCTGTATATCCTTCGAAATTGCATTTGTCGCAACCGTTTGGTTTATAAACAGGTGTTTTCATAAACTCTTGAATTTCTTTTTCTCCGCCGTCAATTACTAACTCTGCTTCTTCACGAGTCGGGAAGTATTGTGATTTACAATGCGGACACAAACCTCTTACCAAACGTTGAGCAACAATACCTACCAAGGTTGAAGATACCAAGTAATCTTTTGCACCCATATCAATAAGTCTTGTGATAGTTGAAGCAGCCGAGTTTGTGTGAAGTGTTGACAATACCAAGTGACCTGTTAACGCAGCCGATATAGCTGTTTCCAATGTTTCGATATCACGGATTTCACCGACTAATATAACGTCGGGGTCCTGTCTTAAAATAGCACGCATACAAGATGCAAACGTAATACCAGCTTTAGTGTTGATTTGTGATTGGTTGATACCGTCAATTCTGATTTCTACAGGATCTTCGATTGTTGTAATATTAATTTTAGAATCGTTAACAGCTTTTAACAACGTATATAATGTTGTTGTTTTACCTGAACCTGTCGGACCTGTTGTTAAGATAATTCCGTTCGGAACACTTTCCATTTTCTTAATCAAGTTCATATCTTCATCAGATGCCCCGACTAAGTGCATTTCTTCTTTTGAAGATGCCATTGATACCGCCGGTGCCAAAATTCTGATTACCATTTTTTCACCGTCGCCAACAGGAAGTGTGTTAATTCTGAAGTCGTAATCCCTTTCTTTGTATGTAATTGAGAACGAACCATCCTGCGGTCTTCTGTGTTCTGCTATGTTCATTTTTGAGATTACTTTTAAACGTGTTAAAATTGCAGACTCTGTCTTAGCCGGAAGTTTTAATAATTCTCTTAAAATACCGTCTTTTCTGTATCTGACCGCATAACCGTCTAATCTTGGCTCAATGTGAATATCTGATGCTTTCATATCAATACCGTCAGATATGATTTTATTTACAAATCTAACAACGATGTTTGAATCATCTTTTAATTCTCTTTGTGCTTGTTCAAATAAAGTTTCTTCTCTGTCTTGTGCTTTTGCCTCACGTTCAACCTTTTTAATAATTTTATTAGTTTCACGTCTTTGTTCAGAGAACAACTTTGAAATACACATCATAAATTCATAATGTGTAATGATTAAAATGCTTGGTTTTAACCCCGTTAAATAAATAATATCGTTAATTACCTTTTTATCATTAGGGTTAACCATACCTACGACAAGAACTTTATCATCATAACTTATCGGGATAACCTTATTAAGTTTAATGAAGTCCTCCGGAAGGATTGATATAACTTTATCAGATATTTCTAACTGTTCCGTTGTAACAGCTTCATAGCCTTGTTGTGCAGTTAGAGCCTTCTTTAAGTCGGCAAGTGAAACAATACCTTGTTGTACCAATATTGTACCTAACGGAACTTGGTTTTTTCTTGCTTCACCGACTGCCGTAAATATTTGTTCACCTGTTACAAGTCCCATTTTAACAAGGATTTCGCCAAGTTTTTTATTGTAATATCTCTCATCTATTTCACCTGTAAATGCACCATCAGCAGACTCCTGCGGATTTGTAACTTCAGGAGTATTATATTCTTCATAATCATCAACAACACCTTCTTCCGTTTTAAGTGTTATTGAATTTTCTTCCGGCATGTCATTTTCTATCGGCACAGGATTATCTTCCTCAATTATTTCTGCCGATTCAGCATTCGGTAGCAAACCATGTTCTTCACTATCTTCTTTAATACTTAAATCAGAGTTATCTTTTATAACTTCAATAACCTTGTCTAATTGGGCTTTTGTAACCATTCTTACTTCAATTGAATTGGAGCCGGTTGTACTCTTGATTTTTTGTCTTATTTCATCAGGAATACTGTTATCAGTTGACAATATAAAAACAATTCCTTTTTTCTCACATAAAGGAACGTACGAATTTGCCTCAAAATCATTAATATCAAACTTTGATACTAATGAATAATCTAATACTTGCTGTATTTTATCTACAAAACTCTGATTTGCCATTTCTTTTCCCAAAAGTTGTTTAACAACTTTATTATATATATCTTAGATTTGAGTAATAATATTTTACTATTATCACTCAAATCCAATAACAATTTACTATAGTTCGACTACATCTTCCGTATCTTTTATAATTCTCGGAGTCATCATAATCAACAACTCTTCTTTCTTCATAACTTTATGTTGGCTTCTGAAGAAAAATCCGATAATCGGGATATCTCCTAAAATTGGAATTTTACCTGTTGAATTTGATTCATTTTCAGTAATCATACCACCCAATAACAACGTTTCTTCGTCTTTAATTCTAACATTTGTTAATTCAAGGTTGTGTCTTTGAAGCAATGTAGCTGCCGTATAAGGAATAGTTTTGTCATTAACAGGATAATATTCAGTAATGTATTGGAACGGGCTTGCATATTGCGGTTTCATTGTTAATGAAACATATCCGTCAGGACTGATAAACGGAGTAATTTCAATTTTTATACCGTTGTCTTCACCGATTTCATAAGTTTTTTGTACTGCGTTATTATTATATGAACCGCTACCGCTGCTATTCAAAACCTGAACAGTAGTTGTTTCAATGTAATCACTTGTTAAGTCGATAACTGATTTTTTACCGTTAGTTAAAACCAATTTCGGATTAGCTAACAATCTTGCTTTTTCATTTTTAATTAAGTAGCTGATTGTTTGTGTTAAAGTACGAACTTGTGCACTGCCTTTAGGACCATGCCATGTGATTGGTCCGATTGCAGTTTCGCCTGAATCTGAACTTATATTAATGTGTTTACCTTGATAATTCCAAGAATTGTTAAAATCTCTTGAACCGCTTTCCGTTAAAGCAATAATAGAAATTTCCATATATGCTTGAGGTTGTTTTCTGTCATTTTCAAGGATAAAATCATTAACCATTTGAATTTGTTGTTCGCTGCCGCCAACCATAGTTAATGTTCCCAAATCTTCTTGTACATAGATTGTAATTGTCGGTTTCCCTTGGTATGAAGATATATTGCTTGTTGAAACTCCGCTCTTAACAGTACAAGCGATAGAACCGCCGCCAAGAGTTGTATCGTTTTCTTTTCTTGCAATATTTTGCATTTTTAAACTTGTATTTAATTGAGAATTGTAGCTTCCTGCTCCTTTCCCCGACTTATTTTGAGCCCCTTCTGACGGTAATTGGAATAATGTTTCGCAAATCATTTTACCCATTTCTCCGGGGGTTGTATGATTTACTCTATAGGTTGTCATAACAGGCTTTCTGTCAAATCTGTCAACAATTTTCTTTGCCATTTGGTAATCGTTATCAGTACCAAATATTAACAACTCATTTTTTTCTGCGTTCGTTGTAACAATCGGACCATAAGAAAGCCCCGGGGAATTTAACGAGAATATATTTGTATTAAGGAATTGTGCAATATAAGCTGCATCTGCATATTTAACAGGTAATATAGAAATATTATCTTTGGTTAAATTCAAATTTTCAGCTTCTGATATTCCGACAACCATCATTGTTTTATCTTTTATTACATAGGTTAAGTTGCACATTTTCATAACCATTTTGAAAGCGTCTTCAAGTGTTACGTCAACTAAGTCCATTGTAATTGTACCGTTTGCTGATGAGTGGAAAACAATGTTTAACCCTGCTTTATCGGCAAACATTCTAAGAACTTGTTGCACATCAGTGTTTCTTAAACTTAAATTTATTAATTGACCGTGATCATCAAAATGAACATCACCTTCTAATCTTATTTTATTAGGTGTTGTATAGTTAGTTCTAACCGCAGGTGCATTTTGATTTAAGTCATAACTGAGAGGAGCCGCATTCCCTGCGTAGTTTGCAATAACAGAAACACACCCCGTAATCAATAATAGCTTTGTTATCCTTTTAAAGTTTTTATTCATAATATATGCTCTAACTCCTCTAATTATTTCTGTATCTTCCGGCAAATTTATGTTCTAAATTTACAACTGCCTGTTGTTTTTCTACATATCCTCTTGTAAATAATTCGCCGACCGAAGCAACATAGCTGTTGTTTTTATAACTGATTTGTACTTTATTTTTGGTTATATTTTCAATTTTATATCCTGATACAACATCACCGATTTTTACAAACTGGTCAACTCCGTTTAAATTGACAATCGCAGACGGGCTGACATCATCATACATAATACCTGAAATTTGAGTCTGTAAAAGTCTTTTCAAATTTTCATCAGGATTTGATGTTGATGGCGGTTCTATAATTTCAAAATCTGTATTGTTTACGTCTGAATATTCATTGCTTTTTTGTGCAACCGGTGGTTTGAACGGGTTTAATCTTAATGCTTTATTATAAGAAACCATAATTGCATTATTTTCTTCATCGTCATTAGCATTTAAACCGCCATTTGAGAAAATGTCATCAGGAGATAAATCATTCGCTTTTGTATCTGTTTGATCAGTAACGGTTGCGACATTTTCTCCGTTTCCGTCAGTTGCAACGTTTGTTTCACCGTTTTCGTTAAAGCCTACGCTCATCATGTCGCTTTCATTTCCGCCTGCTTCATTAAAGAAGAAGTCGCCCATATCTCCGCTATTTTCACCATTATTATCTTGATTATTGTCAAAATTTTCTTGTTGAATAGGAGTACTGTTATTCGCCATTCCACCTGATGAAAGTTTTGAATAAGCCAAGAACCCGCCAACGGCAAGTAAAATTAATATAATAAGAATTACCAGAATTATCGGGAAGCCTTTTTTCTGAGGTCTGTCATCATCATCCTCATACTCTTCATCTTCTGCATTTTCATCATCTTCGTACTCTTCAGATGAGTTATCATCGTCTTCATATTCTTCATCAGAGTACTCATTATCATCATACTCTTGATCTTCCGAAGATTGATTCACCTCATCATCAGAATATTCCATATCTTCCCAGTTATTTTCTTTATCTGCCATATTTCTCACTTTTTATACAATAAGCTTCTTTTTCTATTTTACACATATTACCGATTTTGGGCAAATTATATTTTTTTTAGCAAAAACGCTTAATATTTGTACAAAATATAATTCATTAATTTTAAGTTTACGGGGTTTTGTATTTTTTTTCTTCAATCATTTGTAGTATATTTCTTATTTAAAATCTCAAAAATTAGTTGATTA
>CAVEOW010000068.1:0-7128 GCA_963617295.1 bacterium
CCCAAACAAAAACTTCAATATTTTAGTGTTGCGATTGCTTCTTGAACTCACCTAAATTTAATTATTAACAATTTTTAACAAATACATAAATTTTGTCAATTTTAACTCTTGAAATTGTGTAACGGAAAAGTAACAAGGAATGTAAAGGAGTTTTTATGAGTTTTACTATTAAAAATAAAATGCCGGTCGGGTTTTCTTAACCCGACCGGCATTTATCAATTATTATATTATATTTACAATTTAATCGTGTTTACGTTTGTTTTTGTATCCGTAGAATACATATATTGATAATCCGATAAGTACCCACAACAAGAAATATATAGAAGAATCTCCGCCTTGGAATGCTTTATACAACATAAAGCAGCTGCATAGTACTATACCCAATATAGGGAATAACGGACAAAACGGAACTTTAAACGGTCTTGGTCTATCAGGATCCGTTTTTCTTAAAATCAGAACTTCTATACAAATAATTACGAATGAAGCAAATGTTCCGTAATTACAAAGTTCTGCAGAAATATTTAAGTCCATAAATAATGAACCGATTATTACAATTAAACCTGAAGCCCAAGTAATTAAATGAGGCGTCTTATACTTTTGGCTGACTGCCATCATTCTTTTAGGTAAGAAATTATCTCTTGCAATTGCATAAAAAATTCTTGTTGTTCCTAATTGGTAAACTAAAAGCACTGACGTTAAAGCACAAAGAGCACCGACTGCAATTGCTCCTGCGTACCAATTTTTACCTATCATGTGCATTGCGTGAGCTAATGGAGCTTGTGTATCAATTGCATTAATAGGAACAATGCCTGTTAAAACAAGTGCAACTGATACATATAAAATTGTACAAATCGTTAAAGTGCCTAAAATGGCAATAGGCAAATCTCTTTGAGGCTTTTTTGTTTCTTCTGCCGCGGTTGAAATGGCGTCAAATCCGATATATGCAAAGAAAATTATAAATGTACCCGATAAAATACCTTTTATCCCGTCAATGTTCATCGGAACCCAGTACCAATTTTCTGGTGCAACATAATGTGAACCGACTAAAACAAAAGAGATAATAATAGATAAATTTACAAATACCATTAACCCTGCGACTCTTGTTGATTCTTTAACCCCTTTAATTAAAAGTACGGTAAGAACAAAAACAATAAATATTGCAGGTAGATTTACCGCTATTGGCATTTCCAGTCCAAACGGAAGATTTACAAACGGCATTTTGTCGTGAACATCCCACCCGTATTTATCACACATCGCATAAATTGAGCGGAAATCATTCCTGAGCCAAATAGGAAAATTTATAACAAAACTTGGAAGAATATGCTTAAAACCTTTAAGCAGCTGACCTAAATATCCCGTCCATGCAGTAGCAACCGTAATATTCCCGATTGCATATTCAAGCATTAAAATCCAACCGACCATCCACGCCATAAATTCACCCATTGTAGCGTAGGTAAAAGTATAAGCACTTCCTGCAACAGGTATCATTGCAGCAATTTCAGAATAAGCTAAAGCCGAAAATAAACTTGCGGTAGCTGCTATCAGCATAGATATAACAACCGAGGTTCCGGCTCCTGTTCCGGCAGGAGTTCCGACTATCGCACTACCGATAATTGTAAAAATTCCCGTTCCTACTACCGCACTTATACCAAGAATCAATAAATCAAATATGTTTAATGTTTTTTTCAGCTCTGTAGTATTACTTTCCGCAATAAAAGCATCAGTAGATTTTTTACTGAGCATATTTCTAATTATGGCTAATGTTTCTTCTTTCATTCTCTTGTTTTTCTCGCTACCTGTTACCAAACAGTTATTTATTCATTTTCTTATTATAAATCAAACATTAATTTTTATATTGTTAAGATACTCATTTGAGGCAAACTGTTTAGAATATTTTTTTGCCGTATCAGCCGCATTCCATTTTATTCGTTGAATTTCATCCTTATTCAAGTTTGAAATTTTTTCTAAACATTTCTTCAACTCTTTTGGATTTGGAGAGATTAAAAATCCATTTTTGCTGTCTTTTATAATTCCCGAAATTCCGTCATTATTTTTTGCAATTACAATATTTCCCTTAGCCATTGCCTCAAGATAGCAAAGCCCAAAAGTTTCATTATTGCTTAAAAGTATAAAAATATCGGAGTCTTCTAAGTTTTTCAATACTTCATCTCTTGAAATTTGACCCGTAAACTTTATTTTGTCGGATAATTTCAACTTTCTTGTCAGTTTTTCCAGTTTTTTTCTTTCCTGCCCGTCTCCCATAACTCTAAACGTGTAGTCTTTAGCGGTAAAAAGGGAAAGTCCTTTTATAATCACATCGATATTTTTTCTTTTAATTAAAGAGGCTGCCGTGGAAATTCTGAATTTTTCAGATATCGGTGTTATTTTTTCATTGATATATTCTTCATCAATGCCTGAAAATGCAGTAAATGTTTTATCTTTAACCGCAGGAATTATTTTTTCGATTTTTCCCTTTAATATAGGGCTTCTTGCAGAAATTTTGTCCGCAATTAAGTATGACTTTTTCAAAGCATTTTTGAAATATAAGGAATATTTAATATCCGTTAAAACCGTAATATCCGCAGAGTGAACAGAGCATACATACCTTATTTTATTCTTTTCCAGTAATCGTTGAGCGAGCAAAGCTCCGCACGGCATGTGGGATATTAATACATCATAATTCTTTAGTAAAAAATCTTTTGGTAATTTGTTATGAACATCAAAGAAAAACGGGGTTTGAAAATTAAGATTATACACTCTTATTCCGTTTTCAATATAAAGCCCTTCTTTTTTAATTTTTCGCCCTCTAATCAGCGTATTAAAAACAAAATTAGACCTGATAACATCAATACTATGTCCGTTTTTTCCCCATTCCTGTACAAAATAAGAAAGAGCTTTGGCTATATTTTCATTTCCTAACGGATATAAATCTGTAACAAAAAGAATTTTCATATATAATATATTACTATAAAAGGAGATATCGTTTGCAAGAACTTAATATAAAAAATTATGCACATATCGGAGATTCTGTTTATGAGGTTTTCATTAGAGAACATACTATAATGATGACTGCTAATCTGAACAGATTGCATAAATTAACCGTTCATTTTGTTAATGCAGGTTTTCAAACGGAATTGCTGGATAAACTCCAACCTTTTTTAGATGAAAAAGAAAATGATATTTCAAGAAGAGCAAGAAATATTCCAACCTCTTCTTCTCGCAGGATTGATAGAGCTCTCCATTCAACCGCAACATCACTTGAGGCAATTCTCGGGTATGAATATGTTCATAATAAAGAACGCTATAGTGAATTATGCAAGATTATGGAGAACATAATTAATTTTGATGAATATAAAAACAACATTAATTAACTTTTAACAATCGAATCGCGTACATTTATCAATATCAGCTATCAAAGGAGATGAAACATCCTCAAAATAGCTATTAACACAAGTCTTTAACATATATTTTTTTCTTAAAAGCATTAACAGTTTAATTATAAACACTATCACACACCTCGAAAAATCAGTAACCATGTAATTTTACACCAATTTTACATTTATTGTCAAGAAAATAAAAGCCCTATACTTTTGTATAGGGCTGACATAGTTTTTATTCTATGGCTATAATGTCAGATTGACATCTTCTTCTGCTTCCAACTGCGTTTTAACTTTTTCGATAAAGTTTTTAGCATCATCTGACGCATTTACCCAGTTAACGGAAGCTAATCCTCTTTGTAACCAAATCAACTCTTGGAAGAAAGCATATTGAGAATTTTTAGCATCTACTTTTGCGGTATAAGATGATTGGAGTGCATCTATTGTTTGAGCAATGCCAAGTTCCCCCGATAAGTATTTTGCTTTAACTTCTTGATATCCTGCTTCTTGTGCAAACATGTTCTTATAAGCTCTTTCAATACACAGATATCTTGCAACCGCACGGCTGACGATTGTCCTTATTAAAGATTCGATTTCCGTATTTACTTCTTCTAAATGAATGTTAAGTTCGTTTAATTCAGATTTACAACGTGCAATTTCCGCAAATTTTGTACCGCCTTCAATAGGTTTCCATTGTGCCGCAATTAAAAATCTTGTTGAAGATTTATCTAACGGAGAATTTTTACCGTCGCCGTAGTATCGTCTTAAAGTTCCTAATTGGTTGCCTAAATAATCACTGTAAGGTAAATCTCTTGTAAATTGTTTACCGTGTTCAACGGATAATTTTGCATTAGGCATAAAGAATTTTTGTCCGTAGTTAGATAATTCTGCTTTTTTCATTGCAATTGCAGCTTTTAATTTTGTTGTTTCCGGGGCAAGATATACTGCCTCTTCCGAAAGTAATTGAGCTACTTTTTCAATTTTTTCGGGAGTTCTGATGTAATCAATCAAGTTAATGCTGGACATAAAGAACGCATCATCCTTCGTTGTTAAAGGAGCTAATCTGAATTCTTCCGTTTGATCTTTGCCTAACATTTGATTGATTTTAATTTTTACAACTTCCAAGTCAGCAGTTAATATCAATAAATTTTGTTCAGCCTTATTGATTTCACCCGTCCATCTCATAACTTCCGCCTGAGTACCTTTTCCATACAACAATCTCATTTTTGAAACCGCTAAGTTTGATTGAAGTTCTTTTACATATTCTGTTTGAATATCAACTTCATTTTGAAGTTTTAATGTATCAATATACAATAAAGCAATGTTTAACCCGTAAGTTTGTTGAGCAAGTACCTGATCAGCCTTTGCAAATTTTAATTTTTTATGCTTAACAATAATATTTGTAACCAAATCCGGTGAATATAAAACTTGGTCTAATGCAGTAGTAAATACCCCTGCCTTTGTCGGAACATCCTGATAAGAATATGCATAATCGTGGTTATAAGTTTGGTATCCCATATCCAATCTTAAAGTCGGGAGATAATGCATCCAAGCACTGTATGTTGCACGTCTTGCAGCATTAACAAGTTGTTTCTTTCTTAAAACTTCCCAGTTCTGTTCATCAAAGGTTTTGAATACATAAGCTAAGTTGTATTCAGTCGGCTGCTTACTTGTAATAACATGAGCACTCTTTAATAAACGAATGTGAGCAGGATATCCGATAGCTTCAGCCGTATCTTTATTAACACAGATTACGTTTGTATCAAGCATTTGAACTTTTTCGCTCTTTGCAACTCCGCCTCTTAAAACATTCTTAATACTAAAAGAAGTTGCTTGTGCCAATTTTAAATCAGCATCGGGAACAGAAGTCCCAAGCATTGCCCCTAATTGAACATCTTCACAACCCATTGATGAGAATGACGGTAATTTTCTTTCAATTAAATAATTGAATACATCTTTTTTCTGTTCGGTTGTCAGGTTATATAACTGTGTAATATAAACAGAATCGACATCGTCTGAAATTTTAGCCAAAGAACTGTCAAGATTTTTGGCACTGACCGGAATTACAACATAAGAGTTTGTAATTCCCTTATCTTTTGCAGCTTTTTCAAAAATTGCACCCCAGTCGTTTCTCATTTTATATGTATTTTCATTCATCAAGATAGCAGTTTTATTAATGTTTTTAACTAACCTTTGGAATACAACAAAATCGTTTACTGATTGTTGAATAGGGTTGAAACATTTATCTTTTACACTGTTGATAGTGTATTGGTCAATATTCATAACATATTTACTTTTATTTGGTTTACTGTTTAAGTAATCACTTGTCATACTTCCGAACGATAAAATAATTTTTGCTTTTGAATTAAGAGCCTTATCTGCTGCCGCTTTAGCTCCCTCTTTAGTCCAATTGCCTTTAAAAACCAAGCTGTCCGAAAAATTTGCTTTAAATTCGGGCAATAAGGATTTTTCTATAACGGGACGAAAAGTCTTAATAATTTCTGCCGTTTTATCCGAATCACTGTCAAAAACAAATGCAATACTTACGTCTTGAGCTTTTATTGCCTGCTGTTTTGCTTGTATTGGTTTAACTTCTTGGATTGCCGAACATACGTTTGCCGTACCGAACATAATTAAACACAAAAGAAATGCCGCCAAAACCGATTTCAATCTCATACCTTACCTCAAATCTCATATAAACTAATCTACATTTCAAATATAGATTAATTCAAATATAATTTTATGTCAAATTTGTTTAAAAACTAAAGAAAATCAACAAAAAATAATGCATACATGACTAAAATTTTTGAAAAGAACCTAATATTCTAAAGAAATCTACAAAAGACATGATTTCTTCCAGTGCGGTTCTGATTTTGTAATCTGTTTCGTAGCCGTCCATTTCCATAAAGAAAAGGTATTCGCCTAATTTTCTCCTTGAAGGACGAGAATCTATATAAGAAAGATTGATGTCATGCTTAGCAAAAATTTTAAGCACTTCGCATAAAGCACCTGAAACATTTTTTACAGAGAGTATAATTGCAGTTTTGCCGTTTTTCTCCTTAGGCAGTTCCGGATCGGAAAGAATATAAAATCTGGTTTTGTTGTCAGGCTCATCATTTATATCATCTGATAAAATATTAAGATTAAAAATTTTGGCACAAGTTTCATTTGCAAGTGCAGCTAATGTATCATCTTGGAGTGAAGCAATTTTTTGAGCCGCATAGCTGGTGGAAGATACCTCTTTGATTTCAACATCAGGAAAATTCTCATGTAAAAATCTGCTGCATTGCGACAGTGCTTGAGGGTGAGAAATGACTTTTTTTATTTTAGACTTTTCTTTTCCTGCTGATAAAAGCAAGTGTTTTATGGGAAGTGTAATTTCACCTTGAATTTTTAATCGTTTAGAGTTTAAACGTACCAAGTTATCGATTGTTTCACGAACTATTCCCTCAATTGAATTTTCAATAGGTAATACACAGATTGAAGAATAATCTTTTTCGGCAGTTTCTAATGCAGTCCTTATACTCTTTTGCGGATAATGATTTTTAACTTCTATTGCGGTTGTTTTCAAAAATTGAAGCGTTGCATTATGTGCATTTGACCCGTCCGGTCCTAAATAATATACGTTCTCAAGAATATTTTCTGCCATTTGCTAAACCTTTATTTATTATATAAAATTATTGTACACAAAAATCAAAAAAAAGGGTTTTGGCATGACAGAAATTAAATTCGGAACTGACGGTTGGAGAGC
>CAVEOW010000069.1:0-7116 GCA_963617295.1 bacterium
GGACAATGCTTTGGGATAACGGTAAAGACAAAGAAATATTATATAAACAAGAATTATCAACGGATGATTTTAAGAAGTTTATGTCTGATATCTTGCCTTATATGAAAGACAAGCGATATATAAAAATTAATAACCGACCATTATTAATAATTTATAATCCTTTGCTGTACCCTTTTGATATGTACAATAGTTTTAACAATAAAATAAGAAAAATTGCAAAAGAACAAGGTTTTGATGATTTATTCATCATGTGTCCTACATATAGAGCTAACAAATTAGGTTGTGCTTCTTATGAAGAATTTATAGCAAAATATAATATTGATGCTTTATTTGAATTTTTTCCACAAGGAATTATGAAAAGAAAAATAAAATATTTTAGACCTAAAATAATGAATAAACTGTTTAAAGGATATTGTTTTGATATGTATGACTTTATAAATACCAAGAAATATTTATATCAAACGGATGGGAATTTATTTAAGTGTGTGTTTCCTCACTGGGACAACACCCCTCGTAAATGCTACAACGGAGCTACGATTTTTCAGAATACACCTGACAATTATAAAAAATGGCTAAAAGATATAATTGTTTGGACAAAACAAAATCGTAAATCATCAGAACAATTTGTATTTATCAATGCTTGGAATGAATGGGCAGAGGGGGCACACTTAGAACCGGATCAAAAATACGGGTATGCTTATTTACAGGCTACAAAAGATGTATTAGAGGAGAATAATTCATAAATAATGTTATATATTCGGCGATTTGGACTAATAAATACTTTACGACATTGAAATATATTTATTGATTATCAATACACATGTCATTCCGGAAGATTAGAAAAATGAGAGTTAGCGTAGGTTTTCAATTTGTTCAGACTCTCATGACTCTGAATTTAACAGATTTTATTTCTGGATACTCACTCAAAATGAGTCTTGCGGTAAATTTCTTGTCCAGACAAGGAAATTTTGATTAAAGATATTTTTTATTGCCAAAACAATACCTTTGTATCATAATGAAAAATATATAAATAATGTTTTACTGTTTACGGATAAGTGAAAAATCAATTAATGAATAATAGAGTAATACCGATTATATATGCATGTGATGATAACATAATAAAATATTTATATGTTTCGGTATTTTCTCTATTAGAAAATAAAAATGAGAATACTTTTTATGACATATTTTTTCTTATTTCAAAAGATGTAAAAAATAAAAACAAAAATTTAATCGAAAAACTTTGTAGTAAATATAATGAGGTATCTTGTCATTTTATCGTTATGAATAACGAATTTAACAATGCCAGACTTGAAATATCTCATATAACAACTCCTACATATTATAGACTATTAAGTGCAGATTTATTGCCTAAAGAGTATGAAAAAGCTATATATTTGGATTACGATACAATCATTGAAAAAGATTTAACGGAATTTTTTAAAACTTCACTTGATGAAAATTATGTTGCAGGTGTTATTGCTATTGGAATTGTTGCTTCTTTATCAAATAGGGAGTATTTCGAAAAAGTTGGAATTACGGATTTATATTCTTATATTAATTCCGGAGTTATGTTATTAAACTTAGAAAAAATAAGAAATGATAATATGACAAAACATTTATGTAATCTTGTAGAACAAAAATTAAAATTGCAAGACCAAGGTATTATAAATCTTGCGTTTA
Source organism: bacterium (assembly GCA_963617295.1). Lineage (GTDB taxonomy): Bacteria > Cyanobacteriota > Vampirovibrionia > Gastranaerophilales > Gastranaerophilaceae > Avigastranaerophilus. The sequence goes on from CAVEOW010000069.1 coordinate 1,684, forward strand.
AAGGGAAAGTTAAAGTAATTGATTTAAAATACAATTTTATGGAACCTTATATCAATGACTTAGAAGAAAATATAAATAAATGCAAGGTTGCTTATGACATATACGGAAAAGAATTAGTTAAAAACGCACAGAAAAATCCTGTAATTATACATTATCTGAATAATAAAAAGCCTTGGAGTAATAAAAGATTATCTTATTCAGTGAGATGGTGGGCGTATGCTAATAAATCCCCATTAAAATTTAAGCTCAATTTTGACTATTACAGGGATATTATTTTTTCTTATAAAACAAAAAATAATCATATCGTTTTAACAATACTTGGTATTAAGTTTAAAAAATCGTGTAAAAGAAATATAAATTGTTAAATGCAAAGATTTAAGCTATTATAAGTACATAGCTTAGGAGAGATTATGAAAATATCGGTAATAGGAACAGGTTATGTAGGTTTAGTTGCAGGTGCATGTTTGGCAGATATGGGGAACAATGTCATCTGTGTTGATAATAACGAAGAAAAATTAAACCGGCTAAAGCAAGGTATTATTCCAATATATGAACCCGGACTTGAAGAATTGGTTAAATCTAATATTACCGAAAACCGTTTGGAATTTTCTTCTGATATTGATAAAGCCGTTAAAGACTCTTTAGTTTGCTTTATTGCAGTCGGAACTCCTCAAGATGAAGACGGCTCTGCTGATTTAAAATATGTTTTTGATGTTGCAACCTCAATTGCAAAAGCAATGAACGGGTATAAGGTTATCGTTGATAAATCAACAGTTCCGGTCGGAACTGCAGATAAAGTTACCGAAATTATTAAGAAATACACAAATTATGATTTTGATGTTGTTTCTAACCCTGAATTTTTAAAACAAGGTAACGCTGTAGATGACTTTCTTTCTCCTGACAGAGTTGTAATCGGTTCAAATTCTGACAGAGCAACAAAAATTATGCAGGAAATATATTCTCCGTTTTTAAGAACTGCAAACAGAATTGTATTAATGGATGTAAAATCGGCAGAAATGACGAAATATGCGGCAAATTCGTTCCTTGCAACAAAAGTATCTTTTATGAACGAAATTGCTAATTTATGTGAGCTGGTTGGGGCTGACGCCGAAATGGTCAGAGTAGGTATGGCTACGGATACAAGAATCGGTAACAGATTTTTGTTCCCCGGGATCGGCTACGGAGGAAGTTGTTTCCCGAAAGACGTTAAAGCCCTTATTAAAACAGGCAGCGAATATGGCTGCGAAATGTACATCGCAGGGGTTGTAGATAAAATCAACAAAAGACAAAGAGAATACTTTATAAATAAAATTACAAAACGTTTTGGAAATGATTTATCAGGCATGACATTTGCACTATGGGGATTGGCATTTAAACCCAAAACAAATGATATGAGAGAAGCTCCATCCATAACAGTAATAAATGAACTGTTAAAAAGAGGGGCAAAAATAAAAGCCTATGACCCTAAAGCAATGGAAACCGCAAAATTGCATTTCCAAGATAAAATTTACTATGCAAAATCTGCTTATGATACCATTGAGAATGCGGACGCATTAATATTATTAACTGAATGGAACGAATTTAGACGTCCTGATTTTGAAAAAGTTAAACAACTGTTAATTTCTCCCGTAATTTTTGACGGCAGAAATCAATATGACGTAAAACGCTTGAAGGAAAAAGGGTTTGAATATTATTGTATAGGTAAATGTAATTAGTCGATATTATCGGCAAATAACCATTCAAAGAAATCCGATTGTCCGTTTCCGTTAGAATCTTCTGTAAGAACGGATAGAGGAATTCCGCCATGGCTTGCTTTAAGTTCTTCAACATTTTCTTGTCCGAAAACTTTTTGAAATTCATTTTTTGTAAAAGTTTTACTGCCATCTTTATCGGACGTACCTACGTACGCTTTTATCGGAATTTTAATATCTGAAAGGTTTACATTACTTGTACTAAATCCGCTTAAAACAGCTGCACGAGAGAATACATCCGACATTTTATCTGCGAAATATACAGCACCAATACCGCCTAAACTGTGTCCGGCAATGACTACTTTATCTTTATTAACAGCGTGTGTTGATTCGAAATTGTTCAACATTTGCCTCATTTGCGTTTCAACTTTTTCATTATTCCAATTTGCATTTTCATCTGTAAGTTGCGGGCAAATAATATAACCACGGAAATTTGTTAAGTCCCATTCTTGCATTATTTTTCCGGGTCCGACATTCAATAAGGCATTTTCATTACGCCCCCTTTCACCTGAACCATGGAGATATACAAGAACAGGCAATTCTTCATTCGGATCCGCATCTTTAGGTCCGATTAAAAGATATGGAATATCCGTGCCGCTTTTTACATATTGAGTTTCATATTCCGTATTTTCATCAAACAGTTTACTGCTTGATACAGAATGTTCTCTTTGTATTTTACTTGAATTCTTCACGTTTATATTTTGATTAATTGCAGTTAATTGGGTTTTAACATTATCTGCATTTGCCGTTGCAAGTTTTAACTCTTCCGCTTTTACTGAATTATATTTCTCTTTAGCGGTATTAAACTCATTTAATTTAGTTTTTGTTTCATCTCCTGCATTTTCGGTTAATTGAGTTTCCAAACTGCTTTTTTCAAGAACTAAACTCTCTAATTTCTGCTCTTCGGTTGATAAATCTGTTTCAAATCCTTTCTTTTCATTTTCTAATGCCTTGAGTGCAGTTTCTTCTGTTTTTAACTCATTACGCTTTTCTTCCAATTGTGCTTTAACGATTTCAATTTGATTATCTATTTCAGCTTGCGTATCAGCATCATCAGTTGTTTGAGAAGACAGTGTCTCTAAAGAGCTTTCAAGTGCCGATATATCTGAATTTATCGCCGTTATACCTGCTTCTTTATTGAATATTTCCGTTTCTTTTTTACTTATATTTGCTTTTAAATTATTTATAGAGTCTTCTTGTTCTGAAATAGAAGTATTGTTTTCTTTTATTTTTGTTTTTAAATCTTGCTGAATATTAGCGTCATTTTCTAACGCAGTTAAGTACACAAGTTCTTTTTCCGATAACTCTTTTTCTGCTGTCATTACTTTACTGTTTTTGCCGAGATAAATGTCATTTATGCTTTGTGTTGCGGTTTGAAGCTCTGTTTCTTTTGAACTTCTTTGCGTTATTGATTCTTCAAGGCTTAATTTTGAGTAATCAGGAACCTCTTCTGCTTTAGAAGTTGATGAGTCATCTGTTTTTTCAGGAGTTTGAGAACTATAAGAATCAGAATAATTTGAAGAGGTGGAAGAACTTGCCACACTTGAATTACCGGAAGAATTATTTACATTGTCAGTTAAAGACTTATCAGAATCAGTACTATATTGGTTTCCTTCTGTTGTTTCTCCTGTGTAAGTTCCGTTTTTCATTTCATCCATTGCAACAAGAATGTCTTCAACTGAAACACTTTCGCCATTATTATCATTTTTGCTGATAAAAGCAAAGAAATTTTCAGCTTCATTTTTATCAAGTTTTCCGTCTGCATTTTTATCAATTTTATTGAAAACTTCTGCCGTTTTCATTGCACTATTTAATAGCTCCGTAACAATATCATAAGGATTTTTATCTGATGAAGACTCACTGTTTTCGCCTTTTGGCACAAGCTCGCCATTTACTACTTCCATATTTCCTAAATCAAAAAGGCTAATGTTAATATCATTAGTTTTTAAATTTAATTCTTGTTGAATATATTCTTTAAACTCTTTATTGTGTGTAAATATATTAAAATCTGATACGTCAGCTCCCGTATCATTACCTGTTTCCTTATTTAGTCCTTTTAAGTATTCCGAAAACCCTAATTTCAGAATTCCAAAGTTTATGTCCATTGTTTCCTTAACTGCTTTCTTTAATATGTATCGGCAAAAGTTCAGAATTCTTTAGTTTTTTCTGATTAAATGGAAGAATATGTTAAGTATTATAATATTTAAAAATTGGGAGAAGAGAGCAAAAAAAGAGTCAATTTTAAAATCGACTCTTTTTTTTATTTTTTAATCAATTATTTGCTAAGTTTATCAAGAGCGTTATTTGCTGCGGCTTGAACTTTAACATCTTCATCTTGTTTTGCAAGTTCAAAGATTGTTGTTAAATCAGATTTGTATTGAGGTTTTGCAATGTTAGATAAAGCCGAAATACCTGCGATTCTTACTGCCGGATTTGGGTTTGATTTTACTGATGTAACAACCTTATCAATACAAGGTAAATCTTTTAATTCCAATGTTTGGTTATTCAATTTTTCTAATTCGTTATTCAATCTTTCTTGCATAAATGAAATTGTGAATAAAGCAAATTGTTTATTTTGTTCTGCAATTTCAAGAGGTGAAAGTTGGTTTGCCTTTTGTTTGTCTGCTTCTGATAATTCAGCTTCAGGTTTTTGTCTTAAAGCAATAACTTCAGGAGTAGGACCTGCTAATGCTGATGTATCAGCGTCAATAATATCAACTAAAGCATCAAATATTTGAGTATCTAAAAGTGATGGAGCTATTGTATCATCATTTTTAACTTTTGTAGCTATATCTTCAATTACTGCCATTTGATCAGCACCTGATGTATTTCTTAATTTACCTGCGAATGCTTCAGGAGATAATGAAGGATCAGAAGTTACCGGAGTTTGGATTTCCGGTCTTTGTTGAATTTGTGGTGCCGGAACCACAGGAGCTTCTTGTTGAACAGGTTGAGCAACAGGAGCCGGTGTTGGTGCTACAGGAGCAGGTTGAGGAGCAACCGGAACTGTTTGAGGAGCTACGGGTGCAGGTTGAGCCGGAACTTCTTGTTGAACAGGTTGAGCTACAGGAGCTTGCATTGGAGCTACAGGAGCCGGTTGAACAGGTGCCATTGGCGGATTAACTGTTGCTTGAGAAGTAGGGTAAGCTACCGGATAAGGAGGGAGCATTACCGGTTGCATTTGTGCCGGTACTTGGTATGGTTGTTGTGTTGGAACCATTCCTTGTCCTTGCGGATTTATAATTTCTATATTTACACCGTTAAATTGTGATTTTTGAGGTTGTGCATAACAACTTGCTGTCGGGTAATTATAATATACGCTCGGTTGTTGGTATGGTGCTGTTGTATTATATGCAACGGGCATTGATTGTGGTTGATATGCAGGCATCATCATTTGTTGACTTGGTATATATTGAGTTTGCGGTGCTGGTATCATTTTCTACTCCTTACTTCTATTATCTTTTAATTACATTATTATATTTGCTAATGTACACAATGATAAATGTTTGTGATTAAAAAAAGTTGCTAGCTTTATTTTCTTTCTCTTACATTAAATCTCAAAAATGCAATAAATAAAAGTGTTTTAAGGTAAAAATATTCATTTACAAAAGTTAATATTCCCTGATTCCTGCATTCAAGAAGCAATCGCAACACTATAAAGTTGAAAAACTTGTTTAGGTGT
>CAVEOW010000070.1:0-7113 GCA_963617295.1 bacterium
ATATAATATATTATAAGTAATAGTATAATTTTTTAATATATAGTATTATAATTATTATAAAATATAAGGTAATTAACAGAAAAATAAGAATAAAATTATATAGAGAGTGGAAAAATGAAGAAAAAAGCAATTAAATCATCCTTGTTATGCGGTTTGCTCCTTTTGGGAAGTTCTGTGTCAGCTAATTTAGATAACCCGAATGCAACCGGCCTTCAAGGTTATGATCCCGGTTTTATCGACAGCAGTAACTTTATCCAAGGCAGAGATTACCAAGCTAAAACAAAGCAGACTCTTAGAGAAACGAAAGATCCTGCCATTATTGAAGAAGAAGTTCGTCAAAAAATGGATTTACTTAACACCGAACAAGTTTCGTTTAAGTTAAAGAAAATCAACATTACAGGAAATACTGAATTTCCGACTTATGTATTAATGAGATTAGTTGACTTTAAAATCGGTCAAGATGTTACAATCAACGACTTAATTATGTCTGCTAACGATATTACCGATTACTATCAAGCAAAAGGTTATATTTCAACAATAGCTTACTTACCGCCACAAAAAGTTAAAGACGGTACTGTTGAAATTAAGGTTTTGGAAGGTAAATACGGTAACGTTACGATTAACCCGGGTCGTTGGGAACGTTCATCTTACTTAAATAAGAAATATTTAAAAGATAATAATATCGAACCCGGAAAAGTTTTAAACGTTAAAGATGTTCGTAACGCATTAACGGATATGACAACCGAAGAATACATGAAAGGGGCAGTATCTTTTGCAGATAACGAAGAATCAGAAGAATTTTCCGATGTAACACTTGATGTTAAAGACAGATTTCCGATTAACTTCGACTTGAGATATGATAACCAAGGTCGTGACGCTATCGGTACTCAAAGAGGAGTTTTATACGCAGGTTTACATGACGTAACAGGTCATGGTGATACTTTAATGGGTACGGTTGCTGCTTCACATAATTCAATCGGGGTCGGCGGTATGTACTCTTTACCGATTGCAAGCAATGATACAAGATTAAACTTAGGTTATTCTTATTCACACGTTAAAATCGGCAACGCACTTAAATATTTAGGTCTTAAAGGTGATTCACACGATGTATTTGTAGGCGTATCAAGAAGATTAGCTCACGGAGAAGACTACAGATTGTACGGTGATATTACTTTGGATATGAGAAATACTTACTTGTCTTCAAGCAACGAAGTAATTAACCCGTTCTTGGATGATTACCGTTCAAGAGTTATTCGTGCAACATTAACTGATGTTAAAGATGACTTCTACGGCAGATGGTTATTTACAGGCGGTGCTTCAACTGGTATTCCGATTGACGCTTCCGACCAAAACAAAGCTCGTAACGCAGCAAGCAACAACTTCGTAAAAGTTAATGCAGGTGCAGCTCGTTTACAAGTTATGCCTCACAACCAATTGGCAATCTTACAAGTTAACGGACAATACGCAAACAGACACTTATGGGCTTCAGAAGCTATGCAAGTCGGCGGTATGTCATCCGTAAGAGGTTATGATGAAGGTTTCCGTATCGGTGACTATGGTGTAACTGCCAGCGTTGAATACAGATGTCCTATTCCCGGATTAAAAGCAATGTTACCTGAAAAATACGGATTTATCAGTGATAGTATCCAATTAGCAGGTTTCTATGATTTCGGGTGGTTCGGTGACAGGTTTGCTCGTGATATGTACGGAAACAAAGCTCACGGTGATTACTTGATGAGTGCAGGTCCGGGTGTTGTTATTAAATTAACAAAATATATTTCAGCAAATATGTACTGGGGTTTCCCAATCGGCAAACGTATGGCTGATTACGCAGGAAACACAGACAGAAGACTTACAAGATTCCATTTTACACTTACATCAAACATTCTGTAATTGTAAAAATAGTCAAAGCAGTAAAAAAGAGGAAATTTATATTTCCTCTTTTTTGTATTTTATTTTCTGTCAATGTATAATTTTAGTATGAATAAGTTATATGAAAATAAAATTAAATCGGAAGAGATATATAAGGGCAGAGTTTTTACAGTAACCCATGACGAGGTTGAACTTTCTGACGGGTATAAAACCTTTAGAGATGTTGTTCATCATAATGGCGGAGTCGTAATCGTTGCGGAAAAAGACGGCAATATTTTAATGGTAGAACAATATAGATATGCAACAAGCGGTGCATTATTAGAATTACCGGCAGGAAAACTTGATAAGGGGAATGAAGATATATTATCTGCCGCAAAAAGAGAACTCGAAGAAGAAACGGGTTTTAATGCAAAAAACTGGGAAAGTTTAGGCTATATTTGGACAAGTCCGGGATTTTGCAGTGAAAAATTATATTTATTTAAGGCTTCCGATTTATCATTTAAAGGGCAGCATTTAGATGAGGGAGAAGTCCTTAACTATATTCAAATTGCAAAAGAAAAAGTCTTTAAAATGGTAAAAAACGGTGAAATATCTGATGCAAAAACGATATGTGCATTAATGAGGGCGTATAAACTATGATAAAACTTGTTGTTACTGATATTGACGGAACAATTTATACTCCTGAAAACGGTATTAGCGACGGGGTTAAAAATTGTGTTCAAGAATTAGTAAATACCGGTGTTAATGTAGTAATTGCAACAGGGCGTACATTTGGAAGTGCAAAACATGTTGCTGACGGATTAGGAATAAAATGCCCGTTGATTGCATATCAAGGAGGTCTTGTTTGTTCATATTCAGGTGAAATATTGGACTCAAAATATTTAGACCCTAAAATTGCAAAAGAAATAATATCAGATTGCCGCAACCGGAATATTCATTTGAACGTATATGTAAATGACACTTTGTACGTTGAAGAGGATGATGAATATATCAAAGACTATATCGGAGATAAAGGCATAGATTATTTTCTTGTTGACAGATTTGAAGATTTAGATTTTTCTAAATTAAATAAATTGCTTGCAATTGTTTATGATTCTCAATTTATAGATAATTTAATTGAAGAATTAAGAAATAAATATACTGACTTATATGTTGTAAAATCATATAAATATTTTTGTGAAATTGCAAATAAAGAAGCTACAAAAGGCAATGCAATAAAATTTTTAGCAAATAAATACGGCATTACAACAGATGAAATAATGGCAATCGGTGACCAAAACAATGATATCGAAATGGTTATGACCGCAGGTTGTGGGGTTGCAATGGGAAATGGCACTGACGAAATAAAAAAAGTTGCAAAATATGTTACTGACAGTGTTGAAAATGACGGATTTGTAAAAGCCGTAAATAAATATGTTTTAAATAAGGAGTAGATTATGTTCAGAATCGGGCAAGGTTTTGATATACACAGACTTGAAACAGGCAGAAAACTTATTTTAGGCGGAGTTGAAATCCCTTATAAAAAAGGACTGGCAGGCTATTCTGACGCTGATGCTTTAGCTCATTCAATAATTGATTCTCTTTTTGGGGCATTGGCCCTTAACGACATAGGGACCCATTTTCCTGATAATGACCCCAAATATAAAGATATAGACAGTTTAATTTTATTAAAAGAGGCTTATTTGGAAGTAAAATCAAAAGGATATAAAATAAATAACCTTGATAATACAATTTTTGCTCAAGAACCAAAGATGAAATCTCATATTTCTTTAATGGTTAAAAAGTTGGCTCAAACACTTGATATTGATGAAAGTTTAATTTCAATCAAAGCCAAAACAATGGAAGAACAAGATTCTGTCGGGCAGAAGAATGCAATTGCGACGCAGAGTATTGTGTTGTTGATAAAAGAATAATTTATTTTTCTATTGTTATAATTTCTGTTATATCAGCCTTATTCTCGGGAGAAGAAGGTTCTTCTTTCCAAAGTTTAATATAAATTGTTTTATTTGGAATATGAGTATTTTGGTAATAACGGAATGAGAACTCAAGCTGCAACGGAGAACCGTTATTGCAACCGCTTTCATGCTGACATGAACCTCCAACATGGATAAGATTTTTAAATTCCTGAACATGGTTTCCGGCATTATCTTCCTGTACAAAATCAAGTGTCATTGTTGACTTTTCCGTATCAATATATGCATATTTGTAGCCAAAATCACGTGCATTAGTACCGTTTAACATATAATAATGGTACGGAGGATTTGCCCGATAAGGTAAATCTCTGTAATCTACATAAATTATTTTTTCCTTAACATCATACTTTACTGCTTTGGGGGATAAAATAAAACTTGCGTCTTTTGGAATATATTCGCAATAAAACGGGCTGAACGGATATTCAGGAATAACAAGTGCAGACGGGTTATTTATAAACCTTGATTCTTCAGCAGGTGGTCTTATATTTAATTTGTTATTTGATTTATAAACGCAATTTGTGCTTGAAATCCAAGGCTTTCCGTCCTCAATAGCACCAAAAACTTCTTCTGACGGCACATATTTCTGTTTTGAAAAAATAGAAGTTCTAACATAATCTTTTCTGGCATATAGAATTTCTTTTTTTGTTTTGCCATTCAGGTTTGTCGGTGGATGAACAGGAATATTAATAATATTAGGATTTTTCATCTCACGTTTTTCTTCAACTTCTTTCATTTGAGAAGAAAGCTCAACCCCTTCAATTCCGTCCGTATCAGGGAACAATCTGTGTATCGAAGAACAAAGTAAATAACAACCGACTAAAAAGAGTGTGAAAGATATAAATAATAAGTATATATTTAAACGTTTGTTATTCATAAAACCTCGTTTAAATCAATTGTAATATAATTTTGCGTTATTTACAATTAGGAATTCTTTTATAACTGACTGCAACAAAATGCATATTTTAACAGGTTCACTCGAGTTTAACGGTAAAAAAGAAAATAACGTTCCTTATGATAAGGCAGTAGCTAAGTTTCTGATTGATAACGGACGTTCATTCAGATACGAAGCATAAATAAAAATATTAAATTTTGCTACAAATTTCTGATTATTGACAATTTCAGAAAATATGATACCTTTATAATTATAAGAATACGGGGAAACTCCAAAAAAAGGAGACTATGCCGTAGCTGTATTAAGGATGTTCCTTGAGTCAGAAGACCTGTATTCGTTTGTATTACTTGCGAGCACGAGGTGGAAATTTATGAAAAAGTATTTGAAAGCTGCATTGGCTTTGTCAGCCTGCTTATTTTTTGTGCCTGCTTTCGCAATTGAAGACAATGATACTTCCGCTTCTCAAAATAAAAATTCACATTTTCTATATGGAGAAGTTAAAGAGAAAGAAATCTATGCCTATAGTAATTATGCGGAGTCAATAGAGACAGCAGGAGCAAGTGTTGATGTCATTACGAGAAAAGACATTGACAGGCAGGGAAACCCTGTTATTTCCGAAATTTTATCGGAAACGAGCAGTGTATTTGTACAAAATTCAAACGGTTCATTAGGTTCTCCCTCAACATTAAGAATGCGTGGCACAGATCGTGTTAAGCTTACTGTTGACGGAATAAGAGCTGATAGAACTTCTATGACAACTCCGGGGGTAGAACCACAATTCTTATTGTCGGATGACATAGAGCGGATTGAAGTCATAAGAGGACCTCAAGGTAACGTTGGAGGAACTAATGCATCAGGCGGATTAATTGCACTTCAAACAAGACGAGGAAAAGGTCCGTTATCTGTTGAAATGAGTTCTGAAATGGGCAACCTTGGAACTTTTAAAGAGCGTTTTGCCGTAATGGGAGGAGATCACTCTTTAGACTACTATATGGGTGTAACTTGGTTTAAAACAGACGGGGGAATGAAAACTTCCGACTTAGGAAGAATCAGAAACGATGATTATAACAACTTAAATATCGTTACAAATGTCGGTAAAAGATTATTGAATGATAAAGCCGATTTAAGAAACATTTTCAGATTTTCAAGAGCAAGAAAAGATATCGGTGTCGGGTATATGCAAAAAGCCCCGTACGGGCAATATCAATCGCCTAACAACTACGGCTTAAACTTTGATATAATGGATGTTTTATCGTTTTCTCATTCTGCAACCGAAAAATACAATTACGACGTAAAATTCGGCTTGTATCACAATGAGAGCAATAACTACATCCGTCCCGATGATATATCAGGAGATCCTGTTTATGAATCAATATCTAAGATTGCAAGCACCAGAATGAACTTAATGACCCAGCACAACTATAAAGTTGCTGATTGGAATACATTAAGCGTAGGTTACAACTTTGAAACAGAGTTTATTGACGGAAATACAAAAGATGTAGGAATGTGGACAGGTACCGTTCGTAACGGATACTCGGGAAATACAATCCAAAATGATGTTTATATCAATGATTCTATTAACATAAAAGATAAGTTATTTATTAGAGGCGGTGCAAGATTAAGCCATAACTCCGATTTTGGAACTTATGTTACACCAAATGCTTCTGCGGCTTTAGTTCTTCCGACATTCAAATTGGCAGGTGCAAAAACAAAATTCAGAGGGTCTTGGGGGCAGAGTGTAAACAACCCCACGTTGTACCAACGATTTGGAACAGTTAATTCAAGTTATATGAAATCACTTGCAAACCCTGACTTAAATGCAGAAAAAATGCAAAGTTGGGATGTAGGTGTAACTCAATCATTCTTTGAAGACAAATTGTCATTGGATTTTGGTTATTTTAACAGCAGATATAAGGACTACATCGGATATGAAGGATACACCGATCCTACGACTTGGGTATATATCGGTAAATATGTAAATGTTAACAGAGCAAAAATCCAAGGCTATGAAGGTAAAATCACATGGGAGCCAAGACCTTGGATTAAAGCAATAGCAAGTTATACGTTTACGGATTCAGAGGATACAACAACCCATCACGATTTACCAGGGGTTCCTAGAAATTCAATCAAAGGTATTGTCTATTGGACTCCAAACGAAATAATCAACTTATTTGCAGGGGTTGAAGCAAACTCCGGAAGATATATGTCAACTGCTGCAAACAGTGAAAAAACCAAAAATTATGTTGATGTAAAACTCGGGGGAAAAGTCAGACTGGTAAAAACCGAAAATGCTGAACTTTGCCTAAAAGGTACTATTTATAACCTGTTTAATCAGGATATTTCCATGTATAAGACTGCAACTTCAACATATTATGC
>CAVEOW010000071.1:0-7058 GCA_963617295.1 bacterium
TTATATTTTTGGATATCATACTTTTGATGTAAAAATCGATGTAAATTTTAATCAAAACTTTAATAAATACATTTTTTACAGGAGTGCTTTTTAAAATTTTTGTAAAGAAATATATACAAATATATATCTTAAAATTAAAGTTCCCCAAAAATATGCCGTTATTACAATCAGAGTTAAGAAAAAGGAAGAATATGAACGAGTTGAACAAAATTCTAACTGAAAATTTAGAAAAATTTTTTAACGGTTTAGCCGAGGATGTAGTTAAAGGTTTACAAAATTACGAAAAATTTAATAAGTTATCTTTTGAAGCAATTTAAACTTATTTTCTTACGTAACTAATGGTTTTTTTGTGTTCTCTTTAATTTAGATACGGGTTATTTAACTTTTCGTGTTTAATGGTAGTCTTTGGTCCGTGTCCCGGATATACGATTGTATCCTCAGGCAGCGGAAGTAATTTGTTCTTTATCGAGGAAATGAGGGAATCTATATCTCCGTCAATAAAGTCTGCTCTTCCTATAGAGTCAAGAAACAGAGTATCACCTGAGAATAGTTTTCCGTCAACATAATAACATAGTCCGCCTTTTGAATGTCCGGGGGTTTCAAAAATCTGAATTTTTGTATCTCCAATGGTTAAATCGGTGTGTTCATCTATAAGTTTTGTGGGTTTCAATGTCCCTATGGAGGATGCAAATCCCCATTTTCGCATTGTTTGTTCTAAATGTTCACAGTGGGATAAATCATTTTTACCAACGTAAACAGGAATATCAGGATAATTGTTTCTTATTTCAACTTCGCCTGCTATATGATCAAAATGACCGTGGGTATTTAAAATATATTTTATTGTATAGCCTTGAGCTTCTATATCTTTTTTTATTCTTTCAAAGCTTCCGCCGACATCAAAAATAACGGCTTCTTTTGATTTTTCATCCAAAAGTACATAAGTATTAACTTGTAATGGTCCTGTGTGATATATTTTTACGTTCATAATTGTGGCTCCTTAATATTGTCATTATTCTGAAGTCTTTTAGCTGTTTCGTCAATTCGTTGAAGAGCTCTGTTTGCGAGCAATTCATTTTTCAATTTCTTATTTTTTCTTACTTTTTTATCCGTTTCCATTTCTGCCAGTATTCCCCAATTTGAGTTAATCGGCTGAAAAGAGGTATGCCCTGTGAAGGTTATATAGTGAGTTAATGCCCCTAAAACTGTTTCGGATGGCAACTCCAACAATTCTTTTTCTTCTATGTATCTTGCCATGTTTAAACCTGCAAGCAATCCTGACGCTATTGATTCCGTGTAACCCTCCGTTCCCGTAATTTGTCCTGCAAAGAATATATTGAAATTTTTTCTTGATTGAAGTGTCGGATTTAATACTTTCGGGCTGTTTATGAACGTGTTTCTGTGCATAACACCGTATCTTACAATTGATGCATTTTCAAGTCCGGGGATAGATTGAATAAGTTCTTTTTGGCTGCCCCATTTTAAGTTTGTTTGGAAACCTACCAAATTATATAAACTTGCACTTTTGTTATCTTGCCTTAACTGTACAACCGCATAATTTTCAACACCTGTTCTGTCATCGACTAATCCGACAGGTTTTAACGGGCCGAAACGCAATGTATCAACTCCTCTTGAGGCAATAACTTCAATCGGAAGGCAAGATTCAAAGAACTTTGCATTCTTTTCAAATGTTTTTAATTCTATTCTCGGAGCATTTGTTAATATGTTATAAAATTTTTCGTACTCCTCTTTATTCATCGGGCAATTTATATAATCCGCATTACCCTTGTTATATCTGTTTAAATAAAATGCTTTATTAAAATCAATTGAATCTTTTTCTATAATCGGTGCAATCGCATCAAAGAAGTATAAATAATCTTCGCCGATAAATTCTCTGATTTTCTCGGTTAAAGCAGAGGATGTTAACGGACCGGATGAAATGATTGTAGGAATTGATGTATCAAGCTCCTTAATTTCTTCTCTTATTATATTTATATAAGGATTATTTTCTATTAATTCGGTAACTTTTTCGGAAAAAAGTTCTCTGTCAATAGCTAATGCTCCGCCTGCAGGAACTTGAACTTCGTGTACAATCGGCATTAAAACAGAACCCAGTTTTTCCATTTCATGTTTTAAAAGTCCTGACGCATTTGAGATGTCATAAGAACCCATACTGTTAGAACAAACAAATTCTGCAAATTTATCTGTTTTATGAACTCCTGTTTGAATTTTAGGTCGCATTTCATATAAATCCACATAAATTTTTGCTTTTGCTAATTGCAGGGCCGCTTCGCTCCCAGCTAATCCGCCACCGATTATTCTTACTCTTTTCATATTATTCTTTCTTTTTTTCTTGATTATCTCATAAAAAATGTTGTAATATTAGATTATGGATAATAATATTAAAATTTTGTTATTTGATATAGATGAAACATCAAAAGTCCTTATTGAAAACTACATAAGGGAGCTTACTTTTGACTGCTCTTTTTCAAAATTTAATGATTTTGAAGAAGAGTTAATTCCGAAAGATAATTCTAAAAAAGTTATTATAGTTAATATCAGCGGAAGCAATTTATCTGTTCTTAACAAAATAAAAGCACTTTCAACAAATAAAAATTATTATTTTATAGCTATTTCTTATGATAAATCTGCGGATTTGCACGTTAAAGCACTAAGAGCAGGAGCAAAAGAGTTTTTATACAAACCTGTTATGAAAACAGACTTCTTATTTGCTCTTCAACAGTTTTATAAAAAAGAAATAATGAATTCCTCTAATAACGAAAAATCTTTGCTTGGTTCTGTCTTTTCGGTTGCGGCAAATACCGGCAAAACTTTCTTTGCATTCAATCTTGCAAAAGAAGTTGCAGATGTGGCAAATGAAAAAGTCTTATTGATTGATTTTAATAACAATTTGAATGATATTTCCACAAGATTAAACGCAAATTTTGAATATTCAACAACTTATATGATTGATAAATCCGTAAAAGAGGGTTTTGAAATAAATAAACATATTTACAGATATGATAAATCTTTATTATATATTATGGGAAACGGTGTTTTTCGCTACAATTATAAATATAATGAAGATATATTTAAGGCGTTTTTGGAAATTGTAAAACAAGATTTTAAATACATTCTTATTGACGCAAGTCCTGAAATGGCAGACTTGAATAAGTTTTTGCTAAAGAAATCTGATGATATTTTCTTTATTGTAGAACCTGCTATTTCGATGTTTTCCGAATTATTTCCTAAGTTTGGAGATGTTGTTTATGATAAGCATGCAAAAATAATACTTAACAAGTATTCGGCTGCTAAACACGAAAAATTACTTCCGTCTTTAACAACAAGAATTCAAAAAAATATTTATATGAAAATACCAAAAAATTACATTGCAACAAACGCTTCTATTGTAAGCTATAAACCGTTGAAAGAAATCACACCCGAACTGGATATTGTTGCAGTTTACAACCAACTTGCAAATGCAGTAATAAAGAGAGATTAATATGAATTTTAGAGAACGTATCGGCAATACTGACAGTTTTAAAATAACTGATAACGGAATTAACTATAATTCAAATGAGGATATTATGGTTATGAGTTCTTTTCAAAGAGATGAAGGAGCCGAAAAAATCTTGAGAAGAATATTAATCGGGAATAAAAATGTAATTTTATTATGCCGTAAGGATGTTGATAATAATTTACTTTGTTTTTACGTTAGAAAATTCATTTCTAAAAATGAGTCGGTTGAGATTTTGCAAAATGTTAAAGATGATGTGGAATTTGTTTCCGCTTCAAAAGTAATTATCCCTAAACCGTCTATTCAGGATGTAATTAAACTGTTTGAGTTGATTTTATGTGATTATAAAACGTTTATTTGGACAATGAATGTTAAGTCACTCGGTAAAATAACTGAAACTCTTGAAACTTTAATTTTATTAAATACAAACAATTTAACACAGCAAAATGCAAGGCATTTAATCGGTTCATCCGATTCTTGCTTGGTATATTTTGATACGGATAAAACAGGCATTTATTATATTTCCGATATTGCAACAATTGAGTATGATGAAAGTGTAAAATTAAAAACTCTTTTTTCAAAATATGATGAAATTGAGTATGATATTGAAGAAAAGAATAAAACAGATGGAGAAGATATTGTTACTGTAAATTCTGCCGGTAGTGTTTTATATGACAGCCAAAATAAAGACGTAAAAACGCAGGAAGATAAACAAGATTCTCTTAATGATGAGTTAATTGACAGTGCTATTCAATCAATAAAATCAATGGATAAAGAACCTGTAATTCTCAATGAGAAAGAAGAAATTCCGCAAGATATTATAGAGAATGAAGATGAAGATTTATCAAATAATACGATTGTTGAAGAAAAAATTGAAGAAGAGCAAGTTGATAATAATTCGGCTGATGATATTGGAGAGCAAACTGATGATACAGATTTAGAGGAAGAGATTCTTCCGCAGGAAGAAAATATTTTGCCTAATGATGTTGCTGAAGATAAAGACAATGTTATTGAAGAAAATACAACTAAAAAAATAAATAAATATAAGCAATTAAAAGAAAAAATAAAAATGAGAAAAATTTCAGAACAGTAAATCATTCAAATAATTGATTATTATAAAACCAAATACTCTTTAAAAGGTTTAAGTCTGTTCTTTAAATATAATTTGAAAAATTAGGGATTTATTAATCTAAAGGTTTAGATTAATAAATACATCTTTTTGTATGGTTTAATTCACCTTTCTATGGATGAGATACCCTCTTACGGCATGTAATATAAGAATATAGAGCATGGGTTTTACAGAGGGGCAAGCGTGTATATGAGGAATACGGAATTTAACAAAAAAATTAAGATTATTTTAGTTGATGACAATTTTGATCATTTATTAGGGGTCAGAGAATTGATTAATCTTGAAACAAATTTTGAAGTAATCGCAACTGCAACAAATGCAAATATTGCAATTAACTTAGTAAAAAAATATCAACCTGATGTTGTTTTAATGGATATTAATATGCCTGAAAAAGACGGATTAACAGCAATCAGCGAAATTGAAAGATTGGATTTAGGGACAAAAATTGTAGCTTTAACAGGATATGATGATCCTGACTTAATCTTTAGAGCTATGAAAATTGGGGCAAAAGGTTATATCTTAAAGACCATGGCTTCTGCTCAATTGATTTATGCAATTGAAGAAGTAATGCAAGGTAAAATTTATTTACCTGCAGGTTTATCTTCTCGTTTCTTTGAATATTTCCAAAAAACATTTAAAGAAGAAGCAAATAATTCTGCTCAAGAAGAAAATTTACTTCAATTCTTAACTCAAAGAGAAGAAGAAGTTTTGGAATTATTAACTCAAGGTGTTACATATAAAGGTGTTGCAAAACAATTATTTATAAGTGAAACAACCGTAAAAACTCACGTTAATAATATTTTCCAAAAATTGCAAGTTAATGACAGAACTCAAGCTGTATTATATGCAATCAATAACGGATTTTTAAACAGAAAAAAGTTAAAAATGGCTATATAGTCGCATTATGAAAAAATTGTTCAATACACTGCACAAATATATTTTAGACCATTCTGTAAAAGATTATACGAAAGAGACTGTAAACGGTCTCTTTCGCACGATTATAGAACCGATTTGCTCCAATCAGAAATTTGAAGTTCTTGTACTTTTAAGATTAGAGAATATTGAGGGTAAAAATTCTATCCTCCAACGCTTAAATTTTTCGGGAGCGAAAATTGTTTCATATTGTGATTTCATGCAAGCACAAAAAATAAATAATTCTCAAATTAACGATATATGGAAAAACACGGAGTTTATTATTGTCCTCGGAGGAAGATATTCTGCTGCTATGCTTTGGGATTATTCGCTCTCTGATGAAAAAGATAAAACACCTGTTTGCCTTTTATATAATTCCAAGTTGATTACAGAAATAGCAAAATGTATATCTGAAAATTCAAATTTTGATTTTAAAGATTATTTATCTAAATTTACACCCGATAGACGTGAAAATTTGGTATTAAATAAGGCAATAAATAATATTGCGGAAATATTAAACGAAAAGAATGAAGAGTTGATATTAAAAGAAGCGGAAGGTAACAGTTTACAGGATTGTGATGAAACTCTAAAAACCGCACAAACTGTTGCTGAAAAAGCAAAATTTATTGCTCACGAAATCAAAAATAATTTGTCTATAGCGAATTTATATTCAACAATTGTTAAAAAGAGATTGGAAAAATTTTCTTTTGAGGAAGAAGTTAAAAATTCATTGGATAACGCCATAAAGAATATAGAAAATTCCTCTGAACATATCTCTTATTTGATTAACGATTTAAGATGTTTAGCTAAAACATATATTTCGGAATTTAATTTGAAAGATGTGATTTTAAATACTGTTTCTTTGTGCGAAGAAAAGGCAAAAGCATCTTCAATTGAAATTATTGTTGAGGAGGTACCGGATATTATAATTTCTGCTGATAAGGCAAAAATAGAATGTGCAATCATGAACATAATTTTTAATGCTATTGAGGCAAGAAAAGATTTGGGAAAAATTGTTGTAAAAACGAATATTTATAATAATTCGATTTCAATTATTATTTCAAATAACGGAAAAGAAATCCCATCTGACCTTCAAGAAAAAATATTTGAACAGGATTTTTCAACAAAACAAAGCGGAAATGGAGTCGGGCTTGCTTTTTGTAAAAAACAACTTCAATTGACCGGCGGAGATATTATTCTTCTAAAATCTACCGAAAAAGAAACTGCTTTTGAAATAAAAGTAAAATGACTTCCGAATAGTGGGACTTTTTAAAAAGTTTCACAAAACCGCAACCGGAGCTTCACTCACTAATAAATTGTAATGCAATACAAAAGTTCGCATAAAAAGATGCTCACTTGCTGTTGTATTGCATAACATTTATTGTTCGAAAACTATAAATTAATAATTTGAATGCCAATTGGTCATACCTTACCTGTAAATAAAGCCCTTTTCCAACAACGCAGACGGGTCAATTACTTTACGAGGGAAATAATCCTCAAGAT
>CAVEOW010000072.1:0-7057 GCA_963617295.1 bacterium
ATTTAATATTGATGAACAATACATCAATAATATAATCAGAAAGAATAGAACACTTCTTCTTCCAAAAGAAGAGTTAGACAATCAGATTAACAAAGGGATATTTCTACCCGATTCTAATAATTATAAAGATTATATTATCTATTACATGAAAAAAGATGAAAAGCATTCAATTCCTACTGCAGGAATTATTGTTTCAAAGAAAAACGATGAAATTATTTTCTTCGTGACAAGTAGTAATACATTGAAAAGAACAAAAAAATAAAATTGGAAGATAAAAATCATATTATGATAACTAAAATAAAGCAGAAAGATAATTTAATACTCATATTTCTTATAATCATTGCAATAACTGCATATTACGGGATTTCGCCAAATGCTAAATATCCGATTGAAGTTATTATGCTGACGTTCTTTCCGTTAACATTCTTTTTCGTGATACAAATTTTATTATTAGCAGTCGAAAATAAAAATGCAATCTATAAAAATGTCATAAATATTATAAAATGGATATCTGTAGTTTTATACATAGTATATTTACCAATCGTTTTTTTCATATACGCAATGTTAACAGACCTGACTACTACACCTGAACCAGATATTCCAAGTATAGAAAACTATGTTGAATATAGAAAAAAATTGCCATGGATGGAATATCAAATTACCCATTTCCCGACAGAAATCCCAAGCAATGCCACGAATTATTACTTTGACATACACCACTCCGGTCACGAAGATACTTTTGGGTACCTAAAATTTAATATAGACAAAGAATATATTGACAATTTTTTAAACAATAACAAGAACAATATACTAAGAAAAATAAACTTTTCCGAAATAGATAAATACTATGGTTTTATTAATTACTATATTAAACTTGATAATAAAAAAGATTATAATGTTTATATTTTGAAAAAATATCACTTTTGTAAAGACTACACGTCAGGCTTTATTATTTCTAAAAATAAAGATGAAATAATATATTTCTATGCTGATTCCGATTTAGAAAGAACATAAAGAGTGAAAGATAGTTATTTACCGTTTTTTGGTTTATAATTTGGTTTAAGGATAAAGAATATGGCTAAAACATTAACAGAAATTGAAAAGATAAAAGAAATTGTAAAAGATACAAATTTGCAACACATTGCTATAATTATGGACGGGAACAGACGCTGGGCGAAGAAAAGACTACTTCCGTCCGCAGCAGGACACAAAAAAGGAGTTGAAGCACTTAGGACAACTTTAAAAGCGTGTGCTAAGTTTAATGTTAAATATTTAACCGTTTATGCTTTCTCTACCGAAAATTGGAACAGACAGAAAGAAGAAGTTGATTTTCTTATGTCACTTCTTGCGAAAACAATTATTGCAGAAGTTCCGGAATTTAAAGAAAATGATATCAAATTAACATTCATCGGCGACAGAACTTCTTTAAATAAAGATTTAATTGATGTACTTGAATTTGGAGAAAAAGAAACAGCTCACTGCAAAACCTTAAACTTACAAATTGCATTCAACTATGGTGCAAGAATGGAAATTACAAATGCAGTAAAACAAATCTGCGAGAAAGTTAAAAAAGGTGAACTGCAAATATCAGATATTACAGAAGATACTGTTTCTCAAAATTTATATACCGCAAATATTCCAAACCCTGATTTACTGATAAGAACAGGCGGAGAAAAAAGAATAAGTAACTATTTATTGTGGCAGTGTGCCTACACTGAAATTTATGTTACTGACGAATTTTGGCCGGAGTTTGATGAACAATCTTTAGCCGACGCAATTATAGAATTTCACTCAAGAAACAGAAGATTTGGTAAATAGTTATGATAAAAGTTATTATTGCGACTTCAAATCCGCATAAATTAGAAGAGATAAATGCAATAAATAAAAGTAAAAATATTGTCTTTGATGTTATAAAAGGGAATTTCGACCCGATTGAAAACGGAAAAACTTTCAAAGAGAATGCCGTAATTAAAGCAAAAGAAGCGGCAAAAATCACTAAAACGTATTGTTTGGCGGATGATTCCGGATTATGTGTTGATTTTCTGAACGGGGAACCCGGAATATATTCTGCGAGATACGCACCAAGTGCAAAAGAAAGAATTGAAAAATTACTGTCAGTAATGCAAAACGCAAAAAAAGATGAAAGAAATGCACATTTCGTCTGTGCAATGGTGCTGGCAGATAAGAACGGAAATGTTCTGCACTCGGAAGAGGGAAAAGTATTCGGTTCTATTGATTATGAGCCAAAAGGTAACAACGGATTCGGTTATGACCCGATTTTTTTCTTGCCCGAATACAATCAAACAATTGCCGAAATTCCGGAAAACATAAAAAACAGTATTTCACACAGAGCAAATGCACTCATTCCAATGTTGAATTGGATTAATGCAAACTTGACTGATTAAGCGTTTTTGCCTTCGTCAAATTCTCTTAACCCCGGAGCTGCAGCACTTCCGGTTCTTTTAGCTGTTATTGCATATTGTACTTTCGGAATAATTATACCTAAGAATATTGCAGATACTGCCATTGCAAAAACTCTAAATCCTGCTGACATTGCAAACCCTTTTTTATTAACAGAGTTAAGTAAGTTAGCATCAACAACACCGTTATTCTTGTTTTTAGCAGCTTTTATAATATCTTGTGCATATTTATCCATTTCAGTTCTAAATTTTGTAATTTTCTTCATTGAAATATATTTAAACGGATTTGTCAGAGCATCCCCAAATTTAGATTTGTATGCCTTTTGCATAAATTCAGGAGTATTTATTGCACCTTCTTTTAAAACATCTGCAACCTGTTGTTTTGTCAATACTTTGCCGATACCTGCTATTTCGGGTTGTAAACCTGCCATTGCTTTAGCTTTTTCCATTAATGTATTGTCAATTTTTCCTGCTAATTTATCAACCGCAATAACATCTGACTCAAACGGAAGTTGTTCAATTAATCTTTTTGCACCGTCAGACAAAGTACCGATTGTCTTTTTTGCAAATTCTTCAACATTCATTGTTCCGCCTTGGAGTTGATTTATCATAACTTCATTCATTTGTTTTGAAACGATTGGATCAAGGGAAGTTATGCCGACAGTATCCGTTAATTTTTGCAACCCTTTATAGATTAACGGTGTACTTGCATAATAGAAGAACGGTGAAACTGAATCTCTGAAAGCATATTCAATGGCTTCATCTTTATTTCTTGCAGTAGTAACACGACCTGTCAAAATACCTGCATCAGATGTCAACATTTTGCAAATTCTGTTATTTTCAAGTAAATTTGCAACCGTTGTTAAATCGCCTTTGAATGCCGGCTTATTTTTTACTTGAGCATTATTTCCAAAATTTTCAATATTTACAGACTGCAAGATTGAATATTTATTTTCGGGTTTATAATTTAGAACTTCATCCATTTTATTCTTTGCAAAAATACTTTTTGTAATGAATTGGTTAATTTTTGGAAGCCCAAAACCTACAAAAGCAGTTGCTAAAACTGTTGATGTTACAATTTTAGCGAACTTAAATTTTGCCAATTTACTTGTAAGAACCTCTGCTGTTTGAGAATCAGATGCAAGTTCTTTTACTTTACCGGCTACATTTTTAAACGGATCTCTAAGTGCATCTTTCCCGACATCAAATTCTGTAATAGGCAACTTTAAAACTTTTTCACCGATTTTATCACCAATTTTGTTAAAAATATCAACTCCGCCCATCCAGAAAATTGCAGAGGTAACATCATCTAGAAGTCTTTCACGAAGTTCGTGTTTCCCGCCTCTTTTATAAGCGTTAACGCTTCTGCCTGTTGTAACACAGCCTTCAATAGCAATTGTTGTTGCTAAGCTATCAGGGTTTGCAAATGTGCTTAATACTTTTCTTCCGTCAAGTGCGTGCATTATTTGACCTATCCCTTTAAAATTTTGTTTTTTATTTTTATTATTATTGTTTATATATTGTTGATGGGCTTGTGTATTCTTAATTCGCATGGCTTTACTTTATTGTCTGACTTTTTATTTAAAAAATAACAATATATTTTTTTGCTATTTTTTCTAAAAATTTTATGTTTGTTAATAAAATGTTTACATTACATTTTTTAATTATATAATAAAAATACTCACTAATCCTCTAAGCAGATTGTAAACGTTTACAATACTGAATTAGAAAGGGAAATTAAAAATGGCAAATATTAAGTCAGCTAAAAAGAGAATATTAACAGCAGAAAGAAATCATGAAAGAAACGTTGCTTTTAAGTCTTCCATTAAAACTGCAGTTAAAAAAGTTCTTGAATTAGCACAAGCAAAAGACAAAGACCAAGCAGCCTTAAATGCAGCATTATCTCAAACATACAAACTTTGTGATAAAGCTGTTTCTAAAGGTATTTTGCACAAAAATACAGCTGCAAGAAAAAAATCAAGATTAACAAAAGTTGTTAACAAATTAATGGCTTAATTAATTTTTAGATTTAAAAAGCTCCTGAAAAGGAGCTTTTTTATTGTCTTTAAAATATTCTTATTGAATTAACCGACTAAACCTGCATCATCAATTTCAGACGCTTTAACCATAATAGCGTGTTCAACAGGGTTTTCTTTTTTTATTGATGTATCAAAAGGAACTTCTTCGAAACTATATTCATCTTTCATTCTCTTTAATTGGTTTTCATCAACTAATTTCTTTGCAAGCTCTGCAATTTCATAAACGAGTTGATATCTGTTTTCTGTTGTTTCGTTTAATTCCCATGCAATTTTTATAATTTGGTTCATAAGTTCCCTCCGGTAATCTTTATAATTTAATAATACAATGCACAACTTTGAATATCAAGCAAAAGCAATTTTATAAAAATTAAAAGTGTAAAGTTTTGTAATCGGGCGAAAAAGCATGCCCCGTCATGCTTTGCATAATATTTGAGTTTGACGGATTTTTTTATTAAAAAATGTTAAATTAAATTTAATTTCCCGAAAGTCATGCCATGACATGCTTTTGGCTAAGTATTGAATTTTACGAGAAAAATCACTGTAGCCCCCTGCTTTCCATTAATTTTATTATTGTTTAGGAAAAGGTTACAGTTTTTTATGCAAAATTTTGGAGATATTTCATATTTAGACAGTAAAAAAATCATTGATATTCGCTCGGAAGTGTTATTTCGAGAAGCAGAAGATGATTTTTATTACTTTAACAACATAAATTCGGCATTAAAAAAATTAAAAAAAGCAATTTCATTAACTCCAAACCACACAAAAAGCTTAGTTTTGTGTGCTGATATTTATTTTGTTAAAGGGAATATCAAAAAAGCCTTGGATTTGTATAAGAAAGCTGATTTATTAACGGTCAATAATGTCAGAATTATTGCTGCTATTGCAAATTGTCACTATTCACTTAAAAGTTACAGTGAAGCATTAAAATATGCAAAAACTGCAATTAAATATATTACATTAAATGACATTGCTTTGTATTTTCAAATTTTAGGGCTAATGGCAAAAATATTTACTTCGCTAAAAAACTACAAAAGAGCATTTGAAATCTATTCTGAAATGAAAAACTTGGATTCATCTTTTGAAGAATTTTACAAATCATCGTATGATTTTGTTAATAAAAAAATGAAACTTCAAACAAAATTAAATAATTCCGGATTAAAAATAGTATAATTTAGGTCAAAAATAATGAAAAAGAATATAAAAAGATTAGTACTTTTATTAATAACCATCGTCTTTTTGTATTTTGTATGCAGGAATGTTGATTTAAAACAATTACTTCACGAGATGAAAAGTTTTGATGTTAAATTCATTCCGTTGTTAATAATTTCAATCTTAACAGGACTCACAATGAGAGGGGTATGCTTTAAATTGCTGATTTCAAAATCAGTAAAAGCTCCTCTTTCGGAGATGGCACAGTTGTGTATTACATGTGCGGCATTAAACATCTTTTTACCGGCAAGAGCGGGCGATTTATTCAGAGCATTTTACGTTGGAGATAAATATAAAATTGATAAGATAAAAATGTTTGGAGCAATAATACTTGAGCGTGTTTTTGACGGGCTTGTAATCCTTTCGTTGCTGCTTTTGGCAATTTTTTGCTACAACAATGATGAACTGGCAAGAACACTTTGTTTGGGAGCAGCTGCAATATTCGTAACCTGTTTTATACTTGCAATTTTGGCAATTAAATTCAATAAGATAGATACTATTTGTACTTGGATAGAGAAAAAGACAAGTAACTTTCCGAATAAATTAAAAAATATTATTTCTTCACTGCTTGGATTTGTTAACAGAACTTGTAATTCTTTTATATCAGGGTTTGAAATTCTACAATATCCAAAATCACTTGTGCTTGTTATATTAGCTTCTTTTTCAATTTGGGCATTTGAATGTTTAAACCATTGTTTGGTTATTGCAGGCTTTAATTGCAATGTAGATTGGTCTGTTGTATTGTTCATAATTCCATTTATTTCATTAGCTTGTATGATTCCATCTACATCCATATTTATAGGTCCATACCAGTTTGCAATACTTGCAGCATTTGCAATATACGGAGTACCCAAGGAAACAGCATTAGCTATTTCGATATTTGAGCAAACATTTGTTGTGATTGTTTCAGCTGTAGTTGCAGCCATATTTTTATTAAAAAACAATTTCAATTACAAAGAAATTCAACAAGACGTTTCAAATACACTTAGCAATAAATAATTGATAAAATGCTGATTTTATGCTATTAAGATAGTGTGTTTATTATTTATTTTATTATTAAGGAGAGAACTTATGGCACTCAAATTATTTGAAATGTTTAGAAAATCCCCTGCAAAAATGGCTGAACTAACGCCTGCAAAAAGAGAAAAGGCAGAAAAGCAAAAAGAACCCATTGAAAATTTCATTATTTTAAGCACCACAAATATTCCAAAAGAGTATTACTGTGAACTACCGCTAAACGTAAGAAGACAACTGGTTTCTAAATTGGCGGGAGATATTCCTGATTATAATTATCCAAACTTAAACCATTCAGGAAGAACACTTTCAACCGTAATTTAATTATTTTTATGTCCTCCGGACGGGGAAACTTTTTAAAAAGTTTCACAAAAC
>CAVEOW010000073.1:0-6874 GCA_963617295.1 bacterium
CTGTAAGTAAATATTCGTGAGTTGTTTTATAAGCAAGTGCTTTATCTGTTTCACTTGCAACTCTCGGGTCAAAGTTCTTTTGAGCTAAACCTTGAGTGTTTGCTACTATCGGAGTACAGAAATATTTCATACCTTCTAAGTCAGTTAAACCGCAAGGCTCAAAACGGCTCATTACCATTTCTGCGTCGCCTGCACTTGAAAGTGCTTTTGCCGGTGCAAATCCGTCAATAAAAACAAATCTTCCTTGTAATTCAGGATCATTTAATGCAGAATTGATACTCTTTTGAATAACATCAATTTCACCGTTGCTTTCACCTGTCATTGAAGCACCTAAAACGATTACAGAGTTTTTACCCTCAGGAGTTTTTGCAAATTTTTTGAAAGCATCAATTGAAATATCAAAACCTTTTTGGAAATCAGCACGTCCCCAAGCTACAAACAAGTTAACATCTTCTCCGTTTTTAACTTTTTCAACATATTTAGGAGAAATTCCGCCGATTACTTTTGCAAATCTGCCGTTCATAAATCCGTGAATTAAATCAGGATTTTCATATTGACCTGATAATCTTTCAAAAATTACTGCTTTATTATGTCTTTTTACTTCTTTCATTTCTTCTAAAGAACTGCCATTCTTGAATGCGATGAAAGGTTCAAAAGTTTTTTCGATGTTGTCGGCTGAAACAACTTGATTTTTTAATTTGTAAACAACTTCTCCGTTGTCTTGAACTTCGCCGACTGCAACTTTACCGTCTTTTGTAAGTGCAACAGGTTTTGCATAACCTTCCGGTAATGCACCGTGTTCTGTTGAATACGGATTTAATGATTTATCATTTAACGGGTTTAAAATACCGCCAACTTTATCTTTTTGGAACAATTCGCCCCAACCTGCACCATATAATGCCGGAGAAACTTTTGGATTTTCGGCAATTGCTTTAGCATAATCTTCTGCTACTACATCATAGTGTGATAAGTATCCGTCTTTTGCATATTCAAGAGGAATTAATGTAGGGCTGAAACATTTTGATGACCTATCATATACAGACGGCATTTTTTCTTTAAAGTAATCATTAAGTTTATCTTCCCCTTCTTGAAGAGCTTTGAAATATTCAGGGTCAGCTTCAACTTTTTTAATATCTTCAGGTGTTGCACCCATATTTACAAACATTTGTCTGCCGTTAACATAACCGATATAACCTTTACCTACATTATGTCCGACGTATGAAGGTTTCATACCTTCGTAAAATTCGTTGCCTTCTAATGTTTTCTTTGCCATATATTCAGGAACATAAGCACATTGTGCATCCGAACAAATTACTGTTTCAGGAGAAAATCCTTTATCTTCAAGGCTTGGAAGAAGTTCCACAAATGCTTTGTCAAATTCTGCGTAAGCATCACCGTTCCATCCTCTTGTCGGGTTAGCCGCATCTGTAGCATAAGCAACTCCACCTGCGTATGGTTTCTTCATTGAAGCAGTTTGAGGTGTATAAACCATGTAATGGTTTTGTCCTTTAACTTTATATAATCCGATATTTACATCGTCATCCGTACCGAATGTCATTTTACCTGTTTTAACTTCTTCGAGTACGAAATAATCTTTGCCTTCTTTTCCGTTATCAACAACTTCTTGAACCGTTTTTTTGTCTAAATCGGCACTAGTATAAACAGGAGTTTCAACTCCGTTTATTGTTGCTTTATTAACTAACGGCTTACTTACAGGGTTCCCTGTATTCGGGTCATATTTAACAGAACCGTTATAATAAGGAATAAAAATATGCCCTTTATCTGAAAATGCTTTGTAGTCATTCATTACGGTACCGACACCGCCGGCTTTACAATATGGAGGACATTCGGCTCCGATAAATGCTACTTGATCCTTTGTTGTATTCTTACCTTTAAAACTGATTTTTGCATAAGGTGCAATTACTTGAGCTCTGCCCATATTCATAATTGCATTGCTTGCATACTTTGATATTTCGTTAAGATTTTGACCCTTAGCCGTATTTTTTACTGCGGGTGAAAATTCCGCTCTTCCTAAATTTTGCAAAATCGGAATTTCAATTCTGTTTACCTTCATAACAACTCCTGACTATAAACACATATACCTTCTGTTAAAACTAAAACTGTAAATATTAAAATTTGCTATCTTTGTAGTGTATGTAAGACAATTTAAAGCAGAAATCCTTACAGAATTTGAAAAAAGACCATAAATTTCATTTTACATTACTTAATATTATATTTTATATTATAAAATAAGTACAGTTTGTAATAAAAATTAAAATAATATTTATGTTATAATTCAGAAAAACAGGATTTTTTTATGAATTTCATTATCAGACAGTTTAAAAATAGTGACAGAGATGAAGTTATTTCTATGATGAAAATATTTTATTCATCAGATGCTGTACAAACTAACGGCAGCCAAGAAATATTCGAAAAGGATTTTGATATTTGTATCAGTGATAATCAGTTTTTATCGGGTTTTGTATTTGAAGCTGATAATAAAATATTAGGTTATTCAATGATAGCTAAAAGTTTTTCTACCGAATACGGAAAACAATCAGTTTGGTTTGAAGATTTATATGTAAAGCCGCAATATAGAGGGAATGGAATCATTCCTAAATTTATAAAATATATAGAAGATAATTTTAAAAATTCAATATTGAAACTTGAAGTTGAAAATACAAACTCACACGCAGTGCATGTTTATAATAAGTGCGGATTTGAAAAACTTGATTATTTTGGAATGATTAAAAATATTTAAAATATTAAAAAGTCAGCTATTAAGCTGACTTTTTGTTTTATACTTTTGCTGCTTGTTTTTTCTTATACTGTTTTCTTCTTCTCATTAAGTCAACAAACGCTTCCAATCTTGTTATATACCCTGCTCGACCCGTTTGTTCATCCATTATCAATGTCAAAATAGGAATTTCACAATTTTCTCTCATTGACGGGAATATATTTTGCGACATAATTTCGGGCATGCAAGTAAACGGGCTGACGTGAATAATACCGTCTATTCCTCTTTCATTAGCGTAAGCTACATCACTTACGGACTCTAACGCATCTCCGCCGATATCTCTCATAAGATAAGGTTTTGCAAGTCTAAAGGCACGCTCTAAGTGAGTTTCACCCTTTTTCAGCCATTTTGGAATAATAGCATCTTTTATGAAACTTGAAACAGTTAAACTTCTTCTTGTTTGAACACCCATTCTTCCAAGTTCTTTTTCGATATTTTGGTTTGAAAAAGGATCTTGAACCAAGAAAATTTCACCCGTGATATCTACATATACAACATCTCTGTTCGGGTCTGTCGGAGTTTTCTTTATTTCCGCAACGGCATCTTTTTCAGCTTTTTTTAACTGTCTTGTATTTTCCGCATCAATAATAAAAGATAAAGCGTGATGATAGAACTTTTCAGCTGTTCCGACTGTTAACTCTCTTGCTCTATAGTATGAGAATAAGTTTTCTAATCTGTCCAATACGAAAATTTTTCTGATTGCCATATTTATAGCTTTTACAAGTACAATCGGATTTTTTATATCTGTCAATTGTTTTAGAAAACGGTACATTCCTTTAAAACCGTCATACAATTGCAGTTCTATGTATTTTTGCTCATAGCCCAAATCTTTGAGAATGCTTTTTATGCTTTGACCGTATTCGCCCAGTCTGCAAATTCCGGGAGAAGATATCATTGCAACATAATCAGCATCTTTTTCAAGTGCTTGTAAAAAGTTTCCCAATATTAACTTATACGGAAGACAAACTGACTCCGGACTGTATTTTGTTGCAAGCTCCAGTGTCTTTTTGCTTGAATGGGGCGGAATTAAAGGCTCAACACCGAGTTTTTTCAGTGCTGCCGCCCACGCTATATAAACATTTCCCATGTGCGGAAATGCAACTTTTATTTTTCTTTTCTCTTTCATAGTCCTGCTATACTTTTAGCAAATATCCGCCGTTATCTGCATTTTGAAGAACCTCTTCACTCAATTTGCTTCTTAAATTTTTAATATACTTATATACGTAATCACGAGGCAAATCAAGAATTTTTGCCAGATCTTTTGCATAAACAATTGTGTTTTTATTTTCTAAAAAGTGATTAAAAACAAGTTGTTCTCTTTGTGTTAATGCTTTTTTAAAAGAAAAATTAATATTTTCTTCTTCAGTTGTTTTGTTTACTTTTGGTTGAGCTTTCTTTGCCGCAGGCTCTGCAACTTTTTTTGTTGTTTTTACGGCAGGTTTAACTTCCTTTTTCTCAGTGATTTCTTTTTCTTTGCTAAAAGATTTTATAGCCAATGACTGAATTTTTTCTGTTTTAGGCGTATATTTATCAACTGACATTGAGTTTAGCGAACGTAACATAACGCTATCAACCAAACTGTCATCGTGTTTTTCCGACTGAATAACTTTCCCTAATCTTGCAGCATATTCTTCTAAAGTAATGCGTTCTAAAGAGCTTCTCCATTTACGAATTTCTTCTTTGCTCAAATATTCAGGCATACCAATCCATCTCCTTGACTCTGACTTAAACTGTTTGAAACAAACAATGTACCTTAATTAAAAAATTTATAACCCCATAAGCATACTTGTTTTATCTCTTTTTCAAATACAAATTTATCACAAATTTTTTTCAAAAGCTAAAAATGTTATCCAATTATTTACAATGTAAATTTTGTAAATAAAACGTTACAAAGATGACAAAATTGTTTTTTACGTGTTTTCTAAAAGTGAGAGGAGCTACAACAATGATTAAAAGTATTTTCAATTTATTCAATTTACCGAAAGTTCAACCGACATCAAATCAAAGCCCTGTTAAGTCTCCGTTAGCTAACGGTGTACCTGACACCTTTGAAAAATCCGATATCGGAGTACCCAAAGAATACGTTGAACTTTTTGAGAGGGTAAAAGACTTAAAAGGAAACAAGTTTTACAAAGAATCCTATAAGGGATTACGTAAAATATTAAATGTTCCGAATGCTACAGGACCTGAATTTTCATTCAGCTTAGGAGGAAAAACAGGAACTTCAACTGCTTGCTATGATGCGGTAAGCGGACGTGTAATCTTATTTGGTAATATTGATTTACAAGGTTCAAAGTGGGAAGGATTTGCCGATATCGCACATGAACTTAAACACGTTCAACAATGCAGAGATATGATAAGACACGAAGACATCGGCCCTGATAATTATAAAAAGATGTGCGTTGATTATCTTATGGGTTCCGGTCAGTACACAAACAAAAAAGAATTAGAATCACAAGTTAATATGCTTGCTGATTATTTTACGGGGCAATCCGGTAAAATGCCTAAAATCAAGGCAGACTCAGCTGAAGGCAGACACGCTATGGCACTGTTTGAAGCTCGTAAAAACTATCCGTATGAAATAGAAAATGACGAACAAGAGTCATATAGAAATAATCTTATGGAAGTTGAAGCATTTGATTTTCATGATGAGATTATGGACTATATTGATAAATGGAAAGCAAGCACAGGTGTTAAAGACTAACATCTAAACTAATATAAAAAAGAACGAACTCTATAAATTAGAATTCGTTCTTTTTTTGTTCATATTAACTTATTTATTAAAGATTTTGAAAAATTCTTTCAAAAATTCGTAGCCTTTCAGGTATGTTTTGTAGTCCATTTGCTCATTTGCGGAGTGCATATTATAAACATCTGCCAGTCCGACAAGCGTTGGTTTTAATTGTTTACCGTGTTTATTTTTATTATTTGCATAAATATGCGTTTCAGCTCCGGCGTGGAATGAGGAAATATCCAAATCTAAATTCAAATTTTTACCTGCTTCTTTTGCTACATTAATCAATGTTTCATCATCGCTTTTTTCAAACGGCGGAAGATGTTCTTCCACTTTCATTTCGGCAAGAGCTAATCCGGCATATTTTTTATTAAAGTTATTAATTATAACTTCGATTTCACTAATAAGATTTTTTTCAAACCTTTTGCTTGAACTTCTTATTGAATATATAGCGGCTGCTTTTGTATTAATTACGTTTGTAACTGCTTTTTCTGCCATGTAATCAATATATTGAGAAGTTTTTATATCTTTTGTTTTAATATCATTTAAAGCGGTATCAATACCGCCGCCTACGATAACTCCTAAATTTATAGAAGTTACAACACCGTATTCATCTTTTTTATAAACCCCTTGAGGAATTTCATTTGCAAGTTCAGCTATTAATTTTGCCGCATTTAATCTTGTTTTATCATCAATATCAATACCGGAGTGTCCGCCTTTTAATCCCGTAACATTTACAATCAGCTTCATATAGTCAGCACCTGCAATTTGAACTTGACCTAATTTATCGGCATCCATAACCAAAACGTATTCGGAGTCAATTTCGTTCATTTTTATATTGTGAATACCTGTCATATTTTGTTCTTCATCACGAGTGAAAACTATTTCCAATCCGCCATGGTCAAGGTCTTTATTTTTAACAAGCTCTGTTGCAAGCATTATTGCAGCCGCAACACCTACTTTATCATCAGCCCCGAGGGTTCTTGTTTTATCTGTTTCTATAATATTTCCGTTTAGTTTTAAGTTAATTGGAGAGTCATCTCCTACAACATCCATGTGTGAACTCAACAACAACGGTTTTTTATTGGGATTTGTTGGCTCAACTTTTGCACGAACATTTCCGTATTCATCCAATCTTGCTTCAATTCCGTTTTCTTTAAAAATTTCTAATATCTTTGCCGAAATTTTTTCTTCTTTTAAAGACGGCGAAGGGATTTGTACCAATGTACAAAATAAATCAATTAATTTGTTATTATTTCTTAATTCGTCCATATTCTTCTCCTTTTGTAATAATTATAGACTATATTTATTAATTAGTATATAATATAGATATGTAATAAGGG
>CAVEOW010000074.1:0-6858 GCA_963617295.1 bacterium
ATGTCTAAATACTCCATATATGGGCGAATTAGTTTAAATATAATAAATTAAAATCTGTTTAATTCAAAAACAATGAGATTCCAAACAGATTGAAAAACTACGCTAACGTTTGTTTTTCTAATCTTCCTGAATGACATGTATGTTGATAATCTAAGAATACATGTCGTCGTGAACTTGTTTCGGAGTAGAAAGGACTATAAAGTAAAACTTAATATATTAAAATAACTTGAATTTTAAATATTTAACTATTTTTATAATATTATTACAAATTTGGTTGCTATATGTGTTTATGGTACAATATAACTATCATGGGATATGATTAAATCTTATGTGAGAGATATGACTAATGTTATAAAGGGGTAAACGTTTTGGCTCAACAGAATTTTTTTGAAGACGGCAAAATAGTTCCGGTTAATATCCGAGAACAAATGAAACAATGTTATATAGATTATGCTATGTCAGTTATCATAGGCAGAGCTCTTCCTGATGTTCGTGACGGTTTAAAACCTGTACACAGAAGAATTTTATTCGCAATGAACGAACTCGGAATGACTCCTGATAAGCCGTTCAAAAAGTGTGCCAGAATCGTTGGTGAAGTTCTTGGTAAATATCACCCTCACGGTGATACAGCAGTTTATGAAGCCCTTGTTAGAATGGCACAAGATTTCTCTACAAGATATTTAATGGTTGACGGGCATGGTAACTTCGGTTCTGTTGACGGCGACGGTGCGGCTGCTATGAGGTACACGGAAGCCAGAATGCACAAAATTACGCAATCTATGCTTGCCGATATCGATTGTGAAACTGTTGATTTTGTTCCAAACTTTGATGGTTCATTAGAAGAGCCGTCTGTACTTCCTGTTCGTTTGCCAATGTTACTGCTTAACGGTGTATCAGGTATCGCCGTTGGTATGGCTACTAACATCCCTCCTCATAACTTATGTGAAATCGTTGACGGCACAAAAGCCCTTATTGATAACCCGAATTTAACATTAGATGAATTAATGCATTACATAAAAGGTCCTGATTTCCCAACAGGTGCAAGCATTATCGGTTTGTCCGAAATCAGAAAGGCTTACGCTACAGGCAGAGGTTCTATTAAAATGTCTGCCATATCTTCTTTTGAGGAAATTGCAGCAGGTGGCGGTCGTCAGTCAAGAACAGCTATTGTTGTTACGGAAATTCCTTACCAAGTAAACAAAGCTATGTTAATTGCTAAAATTGCAGAACTTGTTCGTGATAAGAAAATTGACGGAATTTCGGATATCCGTGATGAATCTGACCGTGACGGTATGCGTATTGTTATAGAATTAAAACGTGATGCAAAACCGGAAGTTGTAAGAAATAACTTGTACAAGTTTACTCAATTATCAACTACTTTTGGCGTTAATATGTTGGCATTAGTAGGTCAACAACCAAGATTGATGAGCTTACTTGAAGTTCTTAACGAATTTATTGAACACAGAGTTGAAATAATTACAAGACGAACTTTATTCTTCTTGAAGAAAGCTAAAATGAGAGCTCACATATTAGAGGGCTTATTAATTGCTTTAGCAAGTTTAGATGATGTAATTGAGTTAATTAAAAAATCTAAAACAACAGAAGAAGCGAGAATCGGTTTAATGAGTAAGTTCGGGCTTGATGCAGACCAAGCAAATGCAATTTTGGAAATGCAATTAAGACGTTTAACAGGATTGGAGCAAGACAAAATTAAAGCCGAATATGACGACTTAAAACACAAAATTGAAGAATACGAAGAACTTCTTTCTGACAGACATAAAGTTTTAGAACTTGTAAAAACAGAATTAAACGAAGACAGAGAAAAATACGGCGACGAAAGAAAAACACAAATTCTTCCGGAAGCTGATGAAATGACTATCGAAGATTTAACTCCAAATGTTCCTATGGCAGTATTTATAACTCGTCAAGGATATATTAAACGTATTTCTCTTGATACTTTTGAACGTCAAAACAGAGCAACAAGAGGAAAAGGCGGAATTAAGACTAAAGAGGATGATGATGTCGGACACTTCTTTACAGCAATGATGCACGATAAAGTATTGTTCTTCTCAAGCAAGGGTACTGTTTACAGCTTAAATGTATATGATTTTCCGGAAGGTTCAAGACAAGCAAAAGGTTTACCTATAATCAACGTATTACCGCTTGAACAGGATGAACAAATTACTGCAGTTGTTCCTGTATCTAACTTTGACCCGAATTCAAACTTAATAATGCTTACAAAGAAAGGTTACATTAAGAGAATCGGATTAGATAACTTCTCAACAATTAGAAAGAACGGTATTATCGCAATAGGACTTGAAGAGGGTGATACTCTTAATTGGGTAAAACAAGCTAATAACACAGATGAAGTGTTTATTGCAACAAGTTGCGGTATGGCTATAAGATTTGCAATTGAAGATTTGAGACCTTTGGGCAGAAGTGCAAGAGGTGTTAACTCAATGAAATTAAGAGAATCAGATACAATTATCGGCTGTGATATAATTCCTAAGAATTTTGACGCTGATTTATTGGTTGTAACTTCTGACGGTTTCGGAAAACGTTCTAAGATGTCAGAGTTCCGTGCTCAAAATAGAGGCGGTATCGGTTTGATTGCTACCAAATTTAAGTCCGCTGCTTCAAGATTGGTTGCTCTAACGGTTGTAGAAGAAAGCGATGAAATTATGGTCGTTACTCAAAACGGCATAGTTTCAAGAATAAAAGCAAGTGATATTTCTCGCCAAGGCAGACCTGCAACAGGTGTAAAAATCCAAAATCTAATGGAAAATGACTCTGTTATGGCAGTAAATAAAATTGTCAGCACTGAAACAAAAGATGATTTTAGCGAAGAAGCAATGATTGAAAATGTTGAAGAATCTGTTCAAAATAAATTAGGTGATTTTGATAATGGAAACAATGAATAAAATAATATCAACAGATAAAGCACCGAAAGCTATCGGTCCATATTCACAGGCATATTTATGCGGTAATACTCTTTATTGCTCGGGACAAATTGCGATTAATCCCGAAACTAACGAGTTTATCGGCGGAAATATTGAAGAACAAACAAATTTAATATTGAAAAATATTCAAGGTTTGCTCTCTGCAGCCGGGTTTGAATATAAAGATGTAGTTAAAACGACTTGTTTCCTTGCAGATATGAATGATTTTTTAACTTTCAATTCAATATATGAAAAAGCATTTGTTTCAAAACCTGCTCGTTCTTGCGTTGCAGCGAAAACATTACCGAAAAATGCTTTGGTTGAAATTGAGGTTATTGCGGTAAAATAATGAAACTTGTTGTTCAAAGAGTAAAAAATGCCTCTGTTACAATAGACGGGAATTTGTTCAGCTCAATCAATAACGGTTATTTGGTTTTGTTTGGAGTTGAAAAGAACGACACAAGGGAGCAGGCTGATTGGCTTGCAAATAAACTTTGCGTTTTAAGAGCATTTTCGGATGAGAACGGGAAAATGAATCTTTCAATAAAAGATGTTGCAGGAGAAATGCTTATTGTTTCTCAGTTCACTCTTTGTGCTGAAATAAGAAAAGGTACTCGTCCGAGTTTTGACAATGCAATGCCACCAAATGAAGCTAATGAAATGTATGAGTATTTTATGTCAAAAATTCGAGAACAAGATATTCCTGTTAAAACAGGTGTTTTCGGAGCAGAAATGAAAGTAGAACTTTTAAACGACGGACCTGTAACTTTTATAATGGAAAAGTAATTTATTGGTGGAATTGGTCAAACAGGTAGTAAACTTTGCCCTGTTTATCAACATTAGAGTTTATGTATTCTCTAATACCTTGAATGAATTGCCCTAAATTGGATTCTGTTGACACATTAATCTTTTTGGAAAAGGTACTATTAAAACTTTCCAAGCCTTTTTCGCTTAGCCGTTGAGTTGTAGGGACAAAACAATCTTCATTAATTTTTGTCAATGATTTTCCGCTAACGGATCTTAACGGTTTTATAGTTCTGTTATTATCGTTGCTTGCTTTTTCGTATGCCTTATTTATTGAAGCAGCAAGTTCTGATGCTCTTGCATTTTTTATCTTTGTTTTTGCATAAATAGGTGCTTTACGCCCTAAAAAACTGACTGTAAACATTACGAACCCTCACTCTTTAGTAATATAGTAAAACTTGAAAATTAAATTTTTGCTATTCAATAAAAAGATTTATAAATTTACCTTGCATTACATCCATTAGACCTTTATCAGTAAGTTTTAACTCCGGAATTACGGATAAAGATAGAAATGCCATAGTCATAAAAGGTTCAGCCAACGTACAACCTACAATTTTCTCAGCAGTTGAAAGGTTATCAAATTTTTTGATTACGTCTTCTGCCTTTTCTTCTGACATAATACCTGCGATAGGAAGCTCTAATTTTGAAATAACTTTGCCGTTATTTACAACAACTTTACCACCTTGCGATTTAACAAGCTCTTGAATTGCAATATACATATCATCATCATTTGTGCCTATTACAATCATGTTGTGTGAATCATGAGCTACAGTTGAAGCAATAGCTCCCGATTTCAATCCAAAGCCTTTAACAAACCCTTTTCCTATATTGCCGCTTGCTTTGTGTCTTTCTATAACAACCATTTTCAATACATCATTTTCTATATTGCTTTGTGCTAACCCGTCTTTTATTATAATTTTTTCTTCAACGGATTTTGTTACAAGCCTGTCGGGTATAACTTGTATTGCATGTACTTTTTCTGATTTAGCCGGAATTTCAAGCTGTTTTTTATCAAATAAACCGATATTTACCGTTCCTCTAAGTGATGATTGTATTTTGTGTTCGGTTTTAACAGTCATTTTACCGTTTTTAGCAACTATTTTCCCGTTTTTTATTACAATTTCAGGTTTAAAGTCTGTTAAATTGTCAAAAATAAGAATGTCAGCTTTGTAGTTTGGAGCAACAGCTCCAAGATTTTTTATTCCGAAATATTCGGCAGTATTAATACTTGCCATTTGAATTGCATTAATAGGTGAAATCCCTTCTTCAACACATCTTCTGACCATTAAATTAATATGTTCTTTCAGTTTAGAGGGATGTCTGTCATCGGTTACAAAAAAACATTTTCTTGTTGTGTATTTTTTCAGTACGGGAATTAATGCGTCTAAATCTCTTGCGGCACTTCCCTCTCTAATCATCAGGTACATACCGAGTCTTAATTTTTCAATAGCTTCGTCGGGGTTTGTACATTCGTGATCGGAACTTATTCCCGCTGCTGCGTAAGCACATAAATTTTTGCCTGTTAAATATGGTGCATGCCCGTCTATTCTTTTGTTTTTGTCTGCTGCTATTTTTATTTTTGCAAGGACCTCTTTATTAAGATTAATAACCCCCGGGAAATTCATCATTTCTGCAAGTCCCAAAATCCATGGGCTATCAATTAAAAAAGCTAAATCGTAACTGTTTAAGTCAAAACCTGATGTTTCATAAGGGGAAGCCGGTACGCAAGACGGTAACATCATAAATACATCTAACGGCAAGTTGTTAGATGCTTCTCGCATGAAACTTATACCGTGCAACCCTGCTACATTTGAAATTTCGTGCGGATCAGCTATAACACATGTAGTTCCTGCCGGTACTACCATCTTTGCGAACTCTGACGGCATTAACATTGTACTTTCAATATGAATATGTCCGTCTATAAATGACGGAGAAATATACTTTCCTTTTGCATCAATTTCTTCTTTTCCTTTATATCCAAACCCTATACCGGCTATAATTCCGTCTTTTATTGCAACATCCGAAGGATAAATTTCTTCGGTTAAAACATTAATAAGATTTGCATTTTTAATAACTAAATCTGCCTCAATTTCACCTTTAGCAGCTTTTATAATATTTTCAGTACTCATACCTCCCCTTTTTCTAATATTTTAACATATTTATTACGTTTTTTTAAGACAAATAGCAATTTTTTTTATTTACAGGTTTTGTATAAAAGTCAAAATGAATATAAGTGTTTAATAATAATTTGTATATTATATAATTATAATGTACGAAGGAGTGAAGGTAATATATGAGAATATCCCCAATAAGTTTTGGTATAACAACACAATCTACAGAAAGAAATACCACTGTAGGAAATAATGATTTTGTTCCGACTACCGTCAGGCATAATTCCTTAGCCGATATGGAGTTTAACATTATTGCCGACACAATAAGATGTCAAAATTTGAGAAATCAAATGAATGTACGTTTAATGAATTTAAGACGTAACTTAAATAATTGTATGGTAAATGATATATATAAAAAATAAAAAATGGGCGTTAAGCTCATTTTTTTTGTGCTTAAATTTTTAATAATAAAAAAGAGGAAAGATTAAATCTTTCCTCTTGAACTTTCTCTTAAAATCTATTTGCTTTTTTCAGTTTTTACTGTTTGTTGAGCATTTTGGTTATTGTTCTTTTTCGACATTATTTTCTTGCTTAATTTGTTAGCAATCGGAGTAATAACAACAGGTCCTAAGAATCTGTATATTAAACCTACGATAACAAGTACTCTTAACTTATTAAAGCCTGTTTTAAGTTTATCAATTTCAGTAGCCTTTGCTTTTTCTGCAATAACGTTATAAACATCATCAACTTTATCTTTAACAGAGTTGATAACATCATCTTTACTTCCTGAAATTCCTGATGTGATTGTTTCTTTAACGCTTTCTTGTACAGCGGTTAATGTATCAGGTTTAACTTTATCTTTCAATTGAGAAGTTAAAGTTCTTGAAACATTCTCAAGTCCTTCTGAAAGTTTTTCTTTTCCTCCATCTACTGCTTGAGCAACTTTAGTAAATAATTCGGATTGAGAAGCCTCTTTTGCTTTTTGACCTAATTGAGTATAGAAA
>CAVEOW010000075.1:0-1715 GCA_963617295.1 bacterium
GCTGTCGTATTGCATAACATTTATTGTTCGTTTCGCTATGGTTGCAACTGTAAATTCATAAATTAAAATGTCGTCCTGAACTTATTTTAGGGTCGCAAGGGCTTTATTTATTGGGCAAAATATGCCCAACCAACATCTTAAATATAATTTTTTAAGTTTTTATTTATATTATTATTTCTGCAAAGTTTTTTCAGTTTACTTATTGCACGGTTTTCTATTTGTCTTATTCTTTCTCTTGAAACGCCATAGTATGTGCCAATTTCTTCAAGGGTTTTCTTTTGACCGTTATCATCAATTCCGTATCGCATAATTAAAACGTTTCGTTCTTTTTCGCTCAAATGATTTAACATCTTTTTGATATCAAAGAATAAATTATCTTGAGTAACCTTTGAATCCGGAGATAATGTTGATTCATCCACGATAAAATCTGATAACTTTGCATTATCGTCTTTTTGATTGTTTGCAGGAGTTTCAATACTGACTGTTCCTTGTGCCGATTCAATCAATGACGACAGCTTATTTACGGGCATGCCGATTTTATAAGCAATTTCTTCTTTAGTCGGAGCAACCCCATTCTCAATTGTTAAATCCATTGAAATCTTTTTTATTTTACTTAAAGTTTCAATCATGTGGACAGGCAGCCTTATTAAGCGAGATTTATCCGCAATTGCTCTTGTGATTGCCTGCTGAATCCACCATGTTGCATAGGTTGAAAATTTATAACCTTTTGAGTAATCAAACTTCTCGGCAGCTCTCATTAAGCCCATATTTCCCTCTTGGATTAAATCAAGAAAAGAAAGCCCCCTGCCGATATATTTTTTTGCAATACTAACAACTAAACGGAGATTAGCATTGATTAAACGAACTTTTGCTTCCTCAGAGTTTTCTTCTTTGATTTTTTTTGCAACTTCAAGTTCTT
This sequence comes from bacterium, assembly GCA_963617295.1. Lineage (GTDB taxonomy): Bacteria > Cyanobacteriota > Vampirovibrionia > Gastranaerophilales > Gastranaerophilaceae > Avigastranaerophilus. The sequence goes on from CAVEOW010000075.1 coordinate 920, forward strand.
CTTCCGAACTTAAAAGTTTTATTTTACCGATTTGTTGCAAATATATTTTTACCGAATCATCCGCAGCCGCACTGCTTTGGGTTTCAGGAATTTTCGGTTCTTCTATTGCTTTTAAAATATCGTCATCATCTTCAAGTTGAAGAGCAAGCTCTTCTCTGTTATCAATGTCGGTATCATTCATATAATATTCGTCTTTGTCTTCAGCCATTTACCCTCCGATAAAATTATTATACATTATTTCCCCGATTTTTGTATTGTTTGTTTGACAGATTCGTACATAACAATAGCAGCGGCATTTGCAACATTTAAAGAATCAAAATTATTATTCATCGGAATTTTAATTTTATAATCCGCTTTCTTTAAAATTGTGGAAGAAATGCCTTTATCCTCGGAACCCATAACTATTGCAAAATTCATATCGCAATAATCAATGTCATAATAATTATCTTTTGCATGTATATCGGTTGCAATTATCCAAAAGTCGTTATTCTTTAGTTTATCGATTACAGATGAAAGGCTATTAACCATGATTAAATCTATATGGTTAATTGCTCCTGCTGAAGATTTCTCAACTGTAGCATTTATAGTTGCATTTCGTCTTGACGGGAATATAACCGCATCAAAACCCGCACAAACAGCAGTTCTTATTATAGAACCCAGATTGTGAGGATCTTCAACCCCATCGGTAACAATAACTTTTTTATATTCTTTTGCTTTTTCAAGAAATTCATCCGGTTCAATATATTTTACGGGAGATACAAGTGCAATAACTCCTTGATGTGCATATTCTTTATAT
>CAVEOW010000075.1:1725-6826 GCA_963617295.1 bacterium
AATCAATAATTTGCGAAAGTTTAGAGTTGTCTTTCATATCCCTCAAAAGCAAGATTTTACTTATGCTTCTGTCACCTTTTTTTAACAATTCTATAACATTATTTTTCCCAAATACAAAATTTTCCATATATACCTGTTTTTGCACTTTATCAACTGTTTATATTATACATAAAATGTAAATGTTGGTGTATAATTTTTATTAAGATGAAATTATTATTAAATTGTTGCCAAAAAGTTAATAATAAAATATCATTAAACAATAGGTTATAAAATAGGTAAAGTATGAGTGATATATTAGAAAAAATCGGATTTAGGAAGAGAACACACGTTGGTATTTCTTTATCTGCAAATAACTTCATAGAACTTGTTTGTGTCGATAAAGATACAAAGAGCGTTATAAAATATGCATCGGGAAATATTAAATATAACAACGCTATTCGTGAAATTATGGATTATGATGAATTTACCGAGGCAGTTGAAGGTTTATTTGATGAAGCAGGTTTAGACCCGTCTGAATGTGCGGTTTCTATTAATTTACCAAACGTTCATTTCGGTATTACGGCTTTGGAAAGCAGCTCTGAAACACCGTTTATTATTGATAATCTTCAAGCTGAAATTGAAGATTTATATGTTTTTAAAAGAAATGAACCTTTTATTTCTTATACAACAGTTGAGAACGAAAAAGACCGTACGCAAAAAAATATTGTATTCAGTGCAATACAAAGAAAAGTTGTTGTAAAACTTGATGAGATATTTGAAAATATGGGTTGTGAGTTGGTCAGAGTTGATTCATCATACTCTTCATTACTTAAAACCATTCAGTTTTGCGACAGATTTAACAAGTATATGCAAAAAGAAGAAAAAACTTCTTTATTACTTATAACACCAAACAGTTGCTGTGCTTTCTATATGGAAAACGGCGTATTAGCTGACTTCTTTGAAGAACCGTTAGCTGTTAAATCGTTCTCTACGGAAGAAGTTTATTCAACTATTTCTAAAATTGCCGAAAACGCAATTTCAAATAATGCACCGCAATCATTAATTGTTATTAGTGAAGCTGATGAAGTTAACCCTGAATTATTATCTTCAAGATTAAGTTTTGAAGGTGAAATTGAGTGTGTAAACAAAAGTGTTAACTCCAATGACCCGTTTATCGATATATCTGAAGGTGCCGATATTGATGCAAATATGGTTACATACCTGACAATTGAAGCTGTTGGTGCTGCAGTTGCAGACTATGACGACTATCCTATTGCAATAAACTTTTTACCTAATGAAAAAGTTCCTAAAAATATCGTCGAAATGGGCGGCTATGAAATTGAATTGCAAAAATTTGCTATATTGGTTCTCGGGCTTGCCGTAGTTTTAGCTTTAATAATCATTTTTGCTTCAAAGTTATTCCTTGATTCCCAAAAGGAATCTTTTGAAACGGGCAGAGCTTCTTCGAATAAAAAAATTGAAGTATTCAAAAAGCAAATCAAAGAAAGCGGCGATACAGCCAGAACAAAAAATATATTTCCTGTATTGCAATCAATCATTGAAAATAACGATAATACAATTGCAATATACAATGCTTTATCAACTGAAACGCCAAAAGAAATTTATATTAAACGTTTTGTTACAAACTCAGAAGGCGGAATTGGTATTTTAGGTGAATCAACATCCAGTGATATCGTAAATGAATTTGTTAAATCACTTAGAGAAAAGAACGGTGATTTAATGCTTTCTAAATTATCGGTAAATACTCCTGATGATGAAGCTCCGTCAAAAATCAAAAACGGATTTACATTTGAAATTAAGACATCATCAAAGACTGTATATTTGAACGATAACGATGATGTTGTTCAAAATGCAATTCAAAACGGACAAAACATGATTAATAATGCAAAAAATAATATCGGCGGCAACGTTGGTAACGTTCCGCTTAACAACGGAAACAGACAGTCATTAACACCGCCTCCGCCGGTTATATAATATGAGGATAATATGAATAAAAAAAATAAAAATCTTGCTTATTTATGTATTTTAGTCGCAATTATATTGTTCTTCGGATTAATTTGGGTATTTGTTGTTCCGTCATATAATGAATTTGAATCAACAAAATCTCAATTGACCCAAAACGAAAAAGAATTGGAAAGATTAGAAGCTGAATCAGCAAAAATAAAAGACAAACAAGCTAAAGAAGAACTTCAATTAAAATCTTTGAAACAAATATACCAAAATGATTTAAAAGGCAATTCAGACAACTTATCAGTTTTCGGTACTATGTTTGATGATTTAATTAAAACAGCTCAAGCAAACGGTCTTTTAATCAGATCAATTGAGTATGATATGAATCCGAGTGTTGACCCGATAGTTACTAACTTTTCAGCTCAATACAATGCTTGCGAGTTAAAATTCTTCTTTGTCGGAAGTTACTCTCAATTAAAAACATACTTAAATGAAATAACAGCAAAATTTCCTTATTTGCTTTCAATATCAAGCCTTAATGTTACGGCATTTCCTGAAAATACAGACTATTTGCTAATTAAATTATCTGTTAACTTATATTCTAAAAAGCCCGAGACCGGGAAATAAAATTAAAAGTTATTTTATTTGAAAAGAACATTTACTGCATTGTGCTTTCGGGTGCAATGCAATATTATTTTCTAAATCTAACAGTTTGACTATTTTGGTATTTAACTTTGATGAACAGATTGGACATCTTAGATTTTCTGTATCACCGTTTAAAATAGCTTGTTTTACGTTGTCAATGTATTGAGGGGTTATACTGTCATAAGAAACAATAAGTATTCTTTCATACTCTTTTATATCTTTAGGATTAACTTTCAATCCCTTTGCTAATTTTTGGCGAATAGTAGCAGGTAAGAATAAATCCTTACCTGCTTCAATATCTTCCACTTGTTCAATGCTCAAGCCTGATTTTTTAGATAAACCTTGAACGCTTAAACCAGCTTTTTCTCTTGTTTCACGAACATATTCGGACAATGTTTTGTTGTTTGTCATTTTATGCCTTTTGTTCTGCCTGTTTGTTCTTTTTAGCTTCTTCGATGTCATTCCATAAAGCAACTAATGTACTTGCAAAGAATATACTTGAATATGTACCGATTGCAATCCCTAAAATCATAACAAGTACAAAATCTTTAGTTGTAACACCGCCAAAGAAGTATAAAGCACCAAGAGTTAATAATGTTGTTAACGAAGTATTGATACTTCTTGCCAATGTTTGGTTAACGGAAGCATTAACAATATCATCATAGCTTGCTTTCTTTGAATAGAATTTTAAATTTTCTCTGACACGGTCAAATACAACGATTGTATCGTGAACGCTGAAACCAAGTACGGTTAAGATAGCTGTTACAAACAAACTGTCAATATGTACTCCGTAAAGAAGTCCGAGAATTGAGAATACGCCAAGCACAAACACTAAGTCGTGAACCAATGCAAGAACGGCAACAACGGCAAACTCTAAGTGAAATCTTAATGTTAAGTACATAATAATACCTAATAAAGCAAGTCCGACTGCTATCATAGAGTTTACAAACAATTGCTTACCGAGCAAAGGTCCGACCGAACTTACTTGTACGATTTGTGCTTCAGGATAATCTTGCGAAATAACTTCCGAAACCTTATCTATGCTTTCATTTTGTCCTTCTTCCGAGAATTGAGTTCTGATTGAAAGAATATTTTTAATAGTTGAGTTATCTGTTGTAACAGGTTTTAAAACTTGAATAACAGGATTTTCAATATCGTTATCAACAAGTTTAGCTCTTATTTGAGTAATTTCTTCTGTCGGAACATCTTTATCAACAGAATATTGAATAATTGTCCCGCCGGTAAAATCAATACCTACACGCAACGGTGTATGTGTCGGATATTCTTTTACGGATAAAAACATTGCAACAATACCCGGGATTAGCAAGATTGCAGATATTGCAAGCCAAATCCATCTGTATTTAATTACATCCAATACTTTTTTTGTGTCAAAAACACTATATGACATTTTTATACTCTCCTTAAATTAATCCAGTACGCCGAATTTTGCATTTTCTCTTTGAGTTTCTGATACTTCATAAGCCTGATCGATATCAGATTCTTTCAGACCGAATAATGCGGGATGTTTTAATTGTCCCGTACCGAATGTCAAGTGCATGAAGTTTTTAGTAATGGTAATAGCACTAAACATACTGATAATAGTACCTATTGCCAAGGTTAATGCAAACCCTTTTACAATATTTGAACCTAAGAAATAAAGAATTGCACAAGTAATAATTGTTGACATGTTAGAGTCAAAAATACTTGTAAATGCTCTGTCAAAACCTGCATTGATTGCGGTAAACAATGTTCTGCCTGCTTTTAACTCTTCTTTTGTTCTTTCAAAAATAAGAATGTTAGCATCAACTGCCATACCGATACTTAATATGAAACCTGCAATACCGGCAAGAGTTAAAGTAACAGGTACTGTTAAGAAGATTGCGAAAACTATTAAAGAATAAATAATTAATGCAATATCAGCAATTAATCCCGGAACTCTGTACCAGAAAACCATAAATAACATTACGGCACCAAGCCCTATTATGCCTGCAACCATACTTTTATGTAAACTGTCAGCACCTAAAGTAGGTCCTACGGTGTTTTCTTCCATAATTTTAGCCGGAACGGGGAGTGCCCCTGCGTTTAATAAATCAACTGTTTTCTTAGCTTCATCGTATGTAAAATCACCTGTAATTTGAGCTTTACCGCCTGTAATTTCGTCATTTACACGAGGAGCTGAAATATTATCTCCATTGAAATAGATAGCGATTTGTGAACCTCTGAATTCTCTTGTTAATGCTGCAAACTTTGCTGCCCCTTTAACGTTGAAATCAAGACCTACTGCCCAATTTCTTCCGTTTGGTTGAACTTCTGCCTTGTTTAAGTCATCACCTGTTAAGCCTGATGAAACCCAATCAATAATATTTCCTTGGTCATTTAAAACAGGTTTTTTGAATTCCAACTCGGCAGTTTCGCCTAAGAATTCTCTTGCAAGTTTAGGGTCTGAAACGTTAGGAATTTCGATTAATAATCTTTTATCACCCATTTGTTGAACATTGGTTTCGGA
>CAVEOW010000076.1:0-6747 GCA_963617295.1 bacterium
CTTTTAGATAAATTGAAACAGGTGAAATAATGCAATATTTTTGGCTAAACAAAAAAGATAATAATAAATTAATTGTATTTTTTAACGGGTGGGGAATGGATGAAAAGTCTGTTCAACACATGGATTATGAAGATTTTGACTTCGTTGTCTTTTTTGATTACAGAAACATTGAAATAAATGAAAAAGTCTTTGATGAGATTAATTCATACAAAGAAATTTACGTTGCAGGCTGGTCAATGGGTGTAATGATGAGTACATTATTTGAAAATAAAATTAATAATATTGTTTCAAAAACTGCAATAGCAGGAACTCCGACTCCAATTGATGATAAATTCGGAATTCCGACTAAAATATATGACTTAACCGCTAATAATTTTAATGATTTATCCAAGAAAAAGTTTCTGAGAAATATGTTTGCTGTTGATAACTCAAAATTTATTAACAGAACAATGGAAGAATTAAAAGAAGAACTTATTGCTCAAAAGGGATACAAAGCAATTGAAACTAATTTTCAAAAGGCAATAATTCCAACTTTTGACAAAGTTATACCTACACAAAATCAACTTAATTATTGGGAAAAACAACCCGATACAAAAATTAAAACCGTAGAATGCGGACACTATCCGTTTTTTGCACTAAGAAATTGGAGCGAAATAATAAATGGTTAACAAAGAACTGTTAAAAAAACGGTTTAAAAAAAGCCTGCATACATACGATGATAATGCCGTATCTCAAAAAATTACGGCTCAAAAATTAGTTGAACTTTTACCTGAAAGAAATTACCAAAAAGTGTTTGAAATAGGTTGTGGAAGCGGAATTTTAACACAAATCATTTATAAAAATTTTCAGCCGAAAGAATATTTCTTGAATGATATTGTTCCCGATTGTGAAAAATTTATTGATAAAATATTACCTAAAAAGAACTTTATCACCGGAGACATTGATAGAATTAATATTTCCGATAAATTTGACTTAATAATTTCAAATGCGGCACTTCAATGGTCAGACGATATCAACGCAACTGTTAATAAATTAATTGATATGCTTGAAGATAACGGAGTTCTTGCATTTTCAACATTTAAAGAAGATAACCTGTTTGAGATAAAAGAAGTTTTAAATATTGGTTTAAACTATACAAAGCCGAATGAACGCAAAAATATGCACACAATTGAACTGGAACCGCAAGTTTTATGGTTTGACTCACCAAAAGAGGTTCTTAAACATTTAAAATTGACAGGGGTCAACGCTTTACAAGAATACGTTTGGAGTAAGTCAAAACTCAAAAACTTTGAAGCTAAGTACAAATCACTTTTTGAAAAAGACGGCAAAGTCAGTTTAACTTATAAGCCTGTTTGCACAATCTTTGAAAAGCTCAATTAAAGTTTTATTATCTGCTTTTTCTTGTCGTTCAATTACCCCAAGAATATCAACAGATGTGAACTCTTTTAATTCTTTCGTCATATTTTTTACGGCAACATCTTCCGTATTTTTAGGGTAATTATTAATAATCAATCCCTTTATTGGCAAATTAAGAGATTCCATATATTTTATACTTAATAAAGTATGATTTATAGAGCCTAAATATGCTCCTGTTACAAGAACAGAAGGAATATTAAGAGCTTTTATTAAATCAGCCATAAGCATATTTTCGGCAGCCGGAGCACAAAGTCCGCCTGCCCCTTCAACTAAAACGATATCAAGACTTTTAGAAAATTCTTCAAAATCATTTTTAATTTTTTCAATGGAAATTTCAACTCCGCTTAACTTTGCGGCTAAAGCAGGCGACACTTCACCCTTTAACAAATAACTGTACTTAGTTTTAATTTCACTTGAAAGTTTTTTTACGCTTTCAATATCAGGAGCAAGTAATCCGTTTAGAGTTTCAATTGCTCCGCTCTGTAACGGTTTAAATACACCGACTTTATACCCCATTGATTGAAAGGTCAACGCTAAAGAACTTGTAACAAAAGTTTTTCCGATATCAGTGTCCGTACCTGTAACAAATAGTCTAATCATTGGGTAATACCTCATTTAATGCCGTCCAAGCAATATTTGTAAGTTTTTCGATTTCAGCTTCCGTAATTATATACGGAGTAAGGAAATATATACAATTCCACATCGGACGCAATAAAGCACCCATTTTTAAACCTTTTTTATAGATTTTTTTACCGATTCCGTCCTCATAAGAAAACGGTTCTTTTGTTTCTTTGTTCTTTACAAGCTCAATGGCACAAATCATACCCCATTGGCGGACATCTCCAACATTTTTATGAGATTTAAACTTTTCAAGTTCCTTAGAAAATTTTGCAATTTTAGGCTTCAAATATTCTTCAATATTCATTTCCTTTAAGATTTTCAAGTTTTCATTTGCAACTGCACACGCAAGCGGATATCCTGTATAACTGTGTCCGTGATAGAACGTTTTTGTACCATCCTCATCCGTATCATAAAAAGCATTATATATCTTATCTGTTGCCAAAGTTACAGATAACGGCATATACCCTGCTGTTATACCTTTTGCGGCACATATAATATCAGGAGTTATTCCTGCATGTTCATACGCAAACAATTTACCCGTACGGTAAAATCCCATTGCAACTTCATCATCTAACAATAGAATATTATATTTATCACATAAAGCACGAAGTTTTGTTATGTATTCACTTTTATACATTATCATACCGCCTGCAGCTTGAACTAACGGTTCAATAATCATACCTGCAATTTCGTTGCTTTGTTCTTTTAATATTTTTTCAACAGAATTTAAACACTCTTCCGAACAAGTTTCTTTGTTACAACCGCAAGGACATCTGTAACAATAAGGGCTGTCAGCTTGTACAATTTCAAACAATAACGGCTTATAAACCTTATGGTATAAATCAATACCCCCAACAGAAACAGCCCCTAAGGTATCTCCGTGGTATGAATTCTTTAATGCAATAAATTTTCTTTTTTCAGGTTTGCCGTTTAATGCCCAATATTGGTAAGCCATTTTTAAAGCAACCTCAACCGCTGTTGAACCGTTATCGGAAAAGAAAACATGCTTTAAATCGTTATTTGTCATTTCAACAAGATTTTTAGCAAGTTCAATTGCCGGCTTATGTGTAAAACCTGCAAAAATAACGTGTTCAATTTGCTTTGTTTGCTTTTCAATTGCTTTATTTAATCGTTTGTTTGAATGCCCGAGGGTATTTACCCACCAAGAAGAAACAGCATCAATATACTTGTTTCCGTCAATATCTTCAATGTAAATACCGTCGCCCTTTTTTATAATAATCGGCTTACTGTCTTCATTTTCCAACTCTTTCATTTGAGTGAAAGGGTGCCAAACATATTTTAAATCGTTTTCAATCCATTCTCTTTTATTCATAATAACAACTCTCCCCAATGATTTCATGATACAACAAAAAAAAGGAGATATCCGACAGACATCTCCTTTTTTCGAAAATATAATTGCTTATTAGTGAGGTATTAATGATAACAAAATACCTGCAGCAACGGCAGAGCCGATAACACCTGCTACGTTTGGACCCATAGCGTGCATTAATAAGAAGTTTTGAGGGTTAGCCTCTAAACCTACTTTGTTAGACACACGAGCTGCCATAGGAACTGCAGATACACCTGCCGAACCGATAAGCGGATTGATTTTTTCTTTTGTAAACAAGTTCATAATTTTTGCCATTATTACACCTGCAGCAGTTGCAAGCGAGAATGCAATAATACCAAGAACTAATATGAACAATGTTTGAACCGTTAAGAATTGATCGGCTGACAACTTTGAACCTACTGATAAACCTAAGAAAATAGTTACAATGTTGATTAAAGAATTTTGCATTGTATCTGATAATCTGTCTGTAACGCCGCATTCTTTACATAAGTTCCCGAATGTCAAAGCACCGACTAACGGGCAGGCATCAGGCAAGAAGATTGCACAAAGAACAAGAACTGCAATCGGAAATACTATTTTTTCTCTTTTTGTTACAGTTCTTAATTGCTTCATTACAATTTTACGTTCTGCATCAGTCGTCAGAGCCTTCATAATCGGAGGTTGAATAACAGGTACCAATGCCATATATGAATAAGCCGCAACTGCAATAGCACCTAATAATTCCGGAGCTAATTTTGTAGTAACAAAAATTGAAGTCGGACCGTCAGCTCCGCCGATAATACCAATTGCACCTGCCTGAGGTAATGTAAAACCAAAACATACAAGAGCCAATAATAAAGCACCGAATATACCGAATTGAGCCGCCCCTCCTAATAGTAATGTCTTTGGGTTAGCAATCAACGGACCGAAGTCTGTCATTGCACCTACACCCATAAAGATTATTAACGGGAATAAACCTTTATGAATACCTGCCTCATAAACTATTCCCAAGAAACCGCTCGGACCTGCCATATCTGCGATAGGAATGTTAGATAACAAACCGCCGAATGCAATAGGAACTAACAATAACGGTTCAAATTGTTTTTTAATACCCAACCACAGCAAGAATAAACAAACTAAAATCATAATCGGGGAACCAAATTGATGTAAGAATTGTTCAACTCCTGACAATGCAGGGTCTGCAGGTTTAATGAAATTCATTATACCTGTTGACATCCAAAGATTTTGTAAACCTTCTGCTAATTGCATTTTTATCCTCCTAACCTACTGTTGCCATTATTTGACCTGTTTGAATTTTATCACCTTGTGAAACATCCATTGAAGTAATTGTTCCTGCAACAGGAGCTTTGATAGGAGTTTCCATTTTCATAGCTTCAATTACGATTATTTCTTCATTTTCTTCAACTGTGTCTCCTGCTGATTTCAATACTCTTAAAACAACACCCGGAAGCGGTGATTTTACTTCTGTACCTTCACCTGTAGAAGCAGCTGCTGATGTTTCTTCAATACCGTCTTTTACGTTAACGTCATATTCTTTACCGTTTACAATAGCTTTTCCGTTTTGGAATTTAACAGCATATTTTTTGCCGTTTACGCTTACTGTACAACCGTCTGATGAAGAGCTTGCAGCTGCAGCTTTCTTTGCATTTGCAGACTTATCAACAGATACAACACCTTTACCTAACAAGAAGTCGATACCTTTATCAACATTTCCGTCTTTGCAAGCTGCTGCAATGAATAAGTTTTCATCAGTAACAGGAAGACCTGCTGCTTTTAATCTTTCTTCTGCTGCTTTTAAGCCTTTTTCAGGATCTTTTTCGTTTAAATCTACTACTTTTTCAGTTGTAGGTTGCATATTTAATTGATCTTCTGCCCATTTAATAATTTCAGGGTCAGGTTCACAAGGAGTTTTACCAAAGTAACCTAATACCATTTTAGCGTAACCCGGGTTAGCTTTTTCCCATGGTTTTTCTGTTATTGCATTTAAGAATGATTGTTGAGCATAGAATTGAGAAACAGGAGTAACTGATGTAGCAAATCCGCCTTTTTCAACAACTTCTTTCATATTAGCAATAAGTTTCGGGAATTTATCAAGCATACCCATATCTTTTAATTGGTTTACAGTTGTAGCTGTAGCACCACCCGGTAACGGAGCTTGAATTAATATCGGGTTTACTGCTAAAGAAATCGGAGAAATCGGGTAATCTTTCATACATTCCTTGAAGATTTCTTCTGTTTCCATAACTTTCTTAATATCTAAGTCTAAGTCATAGTCAGTACCCTTTAATGCGTGCCACATAGAAATAATATCAGGTTGACCTGTTCCGCCTGATACAGGTTTCATAGCCAAGTCAATACCATCTGCACCACCATCTAACGCAGCTAAGTATGCAGCTAAGCCTGTACCTGCTGTTTCGTGAGAGTGGAAGCGAATGTGAGCATCTTGACCCAATATTTCACGAGCCATTTTAACTGTTTCATAAACTTTTCTCGGGTTTGAAGTACCTGATGCATCTTTAAATGCTAAGCTGTCAAACGGTAAACCTGAGTCAAGAATATTTCTTAAAACTTTTTCATAGAATGCAACATCGTGTGCACCTTCACAACCGAACGGAAGTTCCATCATTGTGATTGTTACTTCATGTTGTAATCCGTATTTTTTAATACTGTTTGCAGAATCAATTAAGTTGTTAACGTCGTTTAAAGCGTCGAAGTTTCTTACTACGTTAACACCGTGTTTTGCGAACATTTTAGCGTGTAAATCAATAACGTCACGAGGTTGTGAATTTAAACCTACAACGTTAACGCCACGAGCTAAAGATTGAAGTTTAACATCAGGTCCGACTGCTGCTCTGATTTTGTCCATTGTTTCAAATGCGTTTTCATTGCAGAAGAAAATAGGAGCTTGAAATCTTGCACCACCTGCTGTTTCAAAGTGTTTAATTCCTGCACTTACAGCTGCTTGTAATGCGGGAATAAAATCATCTACCAATACTTTTGCACCGTAGATAGATTGGAAACCGTCACGGAATGAAGTATCCATAACTTTAATTATTTTTTTTGCCATGTTTTTCCCTCTCTTTATCTATACTAATACTGATTATCTTCTAAATTTTCCACTTGCAACTGCTATTGCCACTTCAACATCAGCACTTGCTTTTTGTACTGCTTTTTGAACTTGTTCAACTTGTTCAGGGAAAAGTTCGTTTAATTTACCGACAACTTTACCCAATAATGCAACAACACACCATAAAATCAATAAGAATGAAAATACCGTAGTCATTCCGACTAACATTGTTGCTAAACCTTCATTTAACATAATACATCTCCTGTTATAATCTTACTTTCCTTACCTAAAT
>CAVEOW010000077.1:0-6740 GCA_963617295.1 bacterium
TGCTTCATTAGATAATCTTATCTCTTATGATGAATTTTTATTAGCCGTAAATTCTCCAAAAGTTGTTAGTTTCAAAAAAGAAGAGCATGAGCTTTTCCAAAATTCATACCTTGCTTTAATGGATGATGAACTTGATATTGATACAAAAAATAAATTAATCAGACACATGTTTGCATGCCCCGAATGCAGAACAGAATTTTGCTGCTTTACGGGATTTGAAATGGTAAGTTGTAATTCTTCAAAGTATCCCGAACTTTTAAATGATAAAACTCTTGATATTGTTGGCGGAACTGCTGTTGATGATAAAAAATATGAGGGCAAGGAAGAAACAGTTTACATAGGTGATGACGATAATAATCAACCTAAAGAAGAGGAAACTGTTGATTCTGAAATAAAAGAAGGACCTGAAATTGAAGAAGAAAAAGAAGAAACAGTTTCTGATATATTGGATGAATTATTTAATATTGATGAAATGACGGAAGAAACTCCTCAAGAAGATAAACCTGTTGATGTAACTCCTGTTAAAGAGGCTGATACTTCGGTATTGGAAGAAACAAAGCAAGATGATACCGTAAAAGAAGATAATACAACCGAACAACCTTATCCTATGCCGATGTTTAAAGAAGACGATGAGAATCTTCTTCTTGATAATGATTCTAAGGATGAACAGGAAGAACTAAAAGAAACAGACGATATTGATAATAAAATTTATGAAGATAATACGGATGATTCTATTGAGTATCTTGAAGATAATGATGTTGATATGCAAATTATCCCGTCAGAAGATAATGATTCCGTAGTAAATCAAATGAAATCCGTAGAAGAGCCCGATTTAGTTCTTTACCACAATACGGATAATGAAAACGAAAATGAAACTGCAAGTGTTCCGAATGCACAAGCTCAATCGGATGTTCAAAAGGTTATTGTTGATTATGATGAATATGGGGAACCTATTTATTCATATATTACAAATATTCCAAACGGAGAAAATCAAGACGGAACAAGTGAAATAAAACCGTTAGATGATGAAGATGTTTTGAATGAAGAGTTTGAAGTATATGCTCCCGAGGAAGATACAACTGTTTCTCACATAAAAAATGGAGGTGCAAGACCTGTTGAGTATGTTAAATCAGATGATATTCTTGAATCTGATGAAACTGATTCTGCTCCAATCATTAAAGAATATTCTGACGATGATTCGGTAAAAAATTCAAGCAATATATCTGATTTGGAAGATATTTCTACATTGGGTGATGATTCTGATAACTGGGAAGAGGAAGCACAAAAAGCCGCAGAAGAAACTGATGAAGAAGCGGAAGAAGCTGTTGAAGATATAGAAAAGACAGAAGAAAATACTGATGATATCCTGCTTGAAGAGCCGGAAGAGGAAAGTGATGATTCAGATGATAATATAACAGTTGCAGATACTTCCGGTGAAGATACATCTTTAGAAAATGATGAAGATGAGCAGCCTCAAGAGTATGAAGAGGATGAAGACTCTGAAAATGCTGATGACGACGAAGATGTTGAATATATTGATGATGATGAGTCAGAAGAATATGAGGATGATGACAGCGAAGAAGGGGAAAATACTTCATCAAGAGGCAAAAAGACTTTATTGATTGCCATGATAGTTGTAGTATTGCTTCTTGTCTCGGGCGGATTTGGTATATTCGCATTCTTAAAAAACAATTCTCATAATAATATTGCTGATAATAATAACTATCAGGAAAATAATGCTGATAACAATTTCTTTGAGGACGGACAAAATCAACAAAATGACCAAAACAATATGTTTGAAGAACCTCAAGAAGTTCAAGGTGAAATTGTTCCAAACAATGAAAATCAAGAAACGCTTCCTCCTCCGCCTAATGTAACGGAGCAACAACAAGAAGAGGTTAACCATGTTCCGCCTTTAACCGAAAACGATTTAATTCCTCGTCAAAATAACGAGCCTACTTCGGATGTAAATAAAGCTATTACAAATGCTTTCTCTACAGGCGGAAATTTAGTTACCGTAAGAAATGTTAACTGGTTATGTACTCCGCAATTATTTACGGATACTGCGTTCAAAAAATATTTACAAAATATTGATAACGTACTTAAATTAAATTTAAGAAAAAATGTTCTTGACGCAACCGAGAAACCTCAAAATGACACTGTATCGGTAAAAATTGCCGTTGATAACTCTGGTAACTTATTGAAATATTTAATTTCTGATTCAAGCGGTTCAGGGCAGGTTGATGAGATTGTGTTACGAAGTATTAAAGAAACCTTTGAGGGCGAAAAAGCCCAAATTCTCAATGATAGCAACCTAAAAGCTGATAAATACTACCTCAAAGTAGTAATAAAAATATAAAATGTGTTATTATATTGTACAGAGGTATGCAGAATTAGAGAAAAATTAGTGCTATTAGTTGATGAACAAAGAAATTTAATTGAAAAATATGTAAAAAATAACAAAAATTATTCGGGCAATGAGGACTTGCTTGAAGATTTTTGTAGCGAAGCGTTCCAAAAATCTTACATGATTTTCAATTCATCATCTAATATACAAAAAATAGAAAACTATGTTTCAAAAGTTGTTCATACTTCTATTTTAAGTGTTCTCAAAAATTCAGGCAGAATAAGAAGAACAAATACAGGTTTTGTTCCGACTAAAGAAATAAAAGTGCCTGAATTTAGTAATGAAGCAGTTGTTAAAGCAAGTATTACCGGACCTGAATTTATACTTGACTTCCCTGACCCGAAAGAAAGTGCGGAAGAAGTACTTATTACTAAAGATTGCCTACAAAGAATTTCGGATGCGGTTTGTATTATTCATAAGGAAGTTCCGTCACAAAACTTTTTGGATATTTTCTATATGAGATATTTTGAATGTGCTAAACAAAGTGAAATAGCTAAAAAACTTAACCTTTCTCAATCGGAAGTAAGTAAGCGTTTAATGCAACTTTCAAAATTAATTAGCAATTTCCTTGATGGTTGTTCCGGATAGGATTTGCCATGAAATGTCGTAAATGCGGTTCTGAAATTGCTGATAATTCAATCAGATGTGTTCATTGCGGTATTAAGGTTAATGTTGTATGCCCGTCTTGTAATACCTTAAATTTATTTGGAACAAGAGTGTGCAGTTCTTGCGGATTTGAACTTATTAAGATTTGTCCTGAGTGTTCTGCTCCAAACTTATATCAAGAAAAAGAATGCAGAAAATGTCATCATCCGTTTGTTGAAAATGAACCTGAAAAAGCGGAAAATCAGCAAAGTGAAATTAATGTGGCAGTTGAAGCTAAAAAGGTGGAACAACCTGCTGATAATACTATTGAAAATCCTGACAAACAAAACCTTGAAAATCCAATTGGAAATGAAAGTATAACATCTGATTCGGTTGAAATTGCGGAAGAAGAAGATATTGAAGAAGATACTATGTCAGAATCATCGGATGATAATTCTGTTACCGATGAAAGTGATGAGATTTCGCCAGCTTTTGAAACGCCTCAAATAGAGGAAGAGGAGCAAACTGACAATCAAAGTAAAGAAAATGAACATGTTTCTTCTTATACAACGGGTGAATTTAACGGTTATATAAATTCAGAAAAGTACATACAGAAAAAATCTTCAACGGAAAACACAGGCGAAGAAATTCCCTCTGTTGATAAAGAAATAAAACACAAATATTTTAACGTTGAAGTTCCGCTTGAACCTGAAACAGACGAGGAAAATAAATTAATATATCAACCGAAAAAACAAGAAAAGGAAGTTGATATTGATGAAATAATTAATTCTTCAAATGTTGATGAAATAGATGAAACGGTTGATGATGTTGTTGCAAACAGTATTCAGGAAGAACAATCAAACGAGTATGAAGAAGAAGATTTAATTAAAACAGATATTCAAACAGGGTTTGAAAGAAAACTTACTAATCTCATTAAAAATTCTCTTACAAAGCATATAATTGCTTTAACGGGGGAAGAAGGATGCGGTAAAACGGCAGTATTAAGACAGGTTGAATATAATTTGAAAGATAAAGGCTACATATTCTTATATGGAAGTTGTACACCGCTTGTTCAAATTACGAGTTTTGGATTTTTTCAAGACGCATTTCTTCGTATAATGGGCTTTCCTCCTTTTACAAAAAGTTTTGAATCTTTCGTTAAAGACTTTAAGAAAAGCAATTTGCACACTTTGTTTGATTTTCTTGATTCAAAGGAATTAAATTCGTTTTTAAATATTTTCTATCCGTCTAAAATTGATAATTACGAAAATATTCAGAGCAATAAACAAGAAATGTTTTCTATACTTGAAAAAGTTATAAAATCTTTTTCCGTAAACAATAATTTGGTTATAGTAATTGATAATTTTGATTTATTGGACGGTGCCTCTTATGAATTTATTGTGAATATGTTAGATAAAGGTTATTTTACGACCAGAGTAAAATTATTAGCCTCTTATCAGGAAGATAAACATATTCAAAGCTATTTTGATTTAACAAAAACTGACGACAAGATATTTGAAACAATAAGATTAGGTAAATTGCCGCCGGATGAAATGATAAGAGCCGTTGAATATTCATTGGGATTAAAAATCAGCAATATTCTTTCGCCCGACTACATTAGTGAATTAGTTCAAAAGGCAGACGGTAATGCAATCAGACTGGGAGAAGAAATTGCACTCCTTTTTGATAGCGGTTATATTTCCGTAAATGATAATGAAATACTTATAAATGACGAGAATAAACCTGAAATTCCGCCGTCAACTTTTGAAGAACTTGTTAAGTTCAGGCTAAATTCGCTTGCCCCGAGTGCAAAAAATATTTTATATATTGCAGCAATTATGGGCTACAGATTTTCACAGGCTATTTTGACAATGGTTGCACCAATGGATTCGGGTAAAGCAGAACATTCCATTGAATATTTAAAGCAAGAATTGTTTATAGTTCCTGTTGATAATTATACTTGTGAATTTAAGAGTCTGACTATATGGAAACTGATTTACCAAGAAGCTAAAAATGATATTTTATATAAAGAAAATGCAACAAAACTGTATGATGTATTAAAACCGTTGATACTTTCAAGTAATTTGCAGAAATTAATATCATGTACGGAAGCTATTTCTAAAAATGAAGCGTTTTATATTTGGCAAAATACGGCATCTTTATCCTCAAAACTTGGCGATACAAATCTGTTTGTAATTGCACAAAAACAATGCTTAAAAATATTAGAGGAAGAAGAATTTCCTAACGGGGATGATTTAAGAGCTAAAATTTATGAGAAATTAGGTAAAATTCTATGTGAAAAATCACCGAAAGAAGCTGTTACTTATTTATCAAATGTTTTAGATTTAGAAATAAAAAATCTTAATTTGATTAAAATAATTGATTTATCGGCATATTTTGTTAAAAGCTGCTATCTTTGCGGAAATTATTTTGGTGCGGTTGAAGCGGTTGATGCAATTATTACAAACATAAATTTAGCTGATATTGATGTTTCCGAAACTGATATTGCACTAATTAAAACAAGAAAATTAAAAGCGTTATTAAATATCGGGAACAGTGAACAAATTGTAAATCTTGTAAATGAAGAAATAACTGCGGAGATAGAAAAAGAGTTAAATAATAAGAAACCTATGGGTAAGTGGAAAGCTCTTATTGTTGATTCTTGGTTGCTTTCAAAAACGGTTCTTGCCAAGGCTTACGCTATGCAGGGCAACAATGAAGCATTTAATGTAATTGCTCAAATCAGAGAATTTCTTGATAAAAATGAGTATTCTAAGGACTATTATTCAGTTCAAACAGATTTAACAGAGGCATTCGCCTATACAATAAGCGGAAATATAAATAAATCAAATGATATTTTAAATTCTGTAGTTAAGGAATACGGCGAAAAAACAATGGAAACAGATTTGCTTTCCGATTGGAATTTAATAAACATTATAAACAGAGTATTTTTAGATCAAATTTATGATTTAAAATCAGATTTATTTGAACTTGCGACTTTCACAAACAACATAAACGAGCATTTTACTAAAAATATTGTTAAATTGATATTGGCATACGTTTTAAAAGCAGAAGGTAATATTGAAAAAGCAAAAGAAATCATTGATGAACAAACTACTTATTTTGCAAAGGAAAAGGTATCGATAGGTTTTCTTCTTTCTTGGTTAATGCTTGTACAATTGACGATTGAATCTGGAGATGATGAAAAGGCACTGACAACAGCTACAAAATCTTTGGAAATAGCTCAAAGTCCTAAAATTAATAATTACATTTTTACAATTTATTTCCAAAAAATTCTTTCCGAAATTTATTTGAGAAAGGGCGATTTAACCGCTGCTAAAATGTATATTGAAAAATCGGTTGTTATTGCAAAGCAATTTAACCTTAAATATCAATTAATAGAGTTATATTTATCTTATGGAGAATATATGCAAGAGCTTATGAGATTAAGCAAAAATTATTCTCCTCAAAATGTTTCTTTAACTTCCGAGTTATATAATAAAGCTGTTCTTGCGGCAAAGGAACTTAAACTGGAAAATTTAACCGAAAAAACAGTTAGGGCAAGAAACGACTTTAAGGCATTCTGCCAATTGAATAATGTTGAGGTATAGCTATTTTATGAAGATATAAGGTTTCTTTTGAAACTCTGTTTTTAAAAGAGGACTATCAACTTGTTTAAAACCTGCATTTAAAAATGCTTCCGAAATTAAACCGTTATTTTTTACAAACTTTTTGTCGTAATCAACAT
>CAVEOW010000078.1:0-6735 GCA_963617295.1 bacterium
GGGGACATTATGAAACTAAGGTTAAGTGAGATTATAAAGGCGGCTGATGCCGTGTTGTTAAAAGGCGGATATGACGAAACAGAGTATGGAATTTCGACTGATACCAGAACAATAAAAACACATGAAATATATTTACCTTTAAAAGGGGAAAATTTTGACGGTGAAAATTTTATTGAAAACGCTCTTTCATCAGGTATTAAAGGATATTTTACAACTGATAGAAATAAAGTTTTTGATAAAGCCGAATTTGTTCTTCTAGTTGAAGATACAAAAGAAGCATATTTAAAAATCGCACATTATTACAAAACAAAAATAAATCCATATACGATAGCCGTAACCGGAAGCAGCGGAAAAACTACCGTAAAAGAAATGATGTACAGTGTTTTCAAAAATGCAGGTAAAACCGTAAAATCTGTTTTAAACCACAACAACGAAATTGGGTTATGCCAAACCATTTCCGAATTAAAAGAAGATACAAAATATTTAATTGTCGAAATGGGAATGAGGGGTTTTGGTGAAATTGAGTTATTATCAAAGTACTCGGAGCCTGATATTGCGGTAATTGTCAACGCAGGAAGTGCTCACATAGGCAGGCTCGGTTCACTTTTAAATATTGCAAAAGCGAAATTTGAGATTACAAAACACCTGAAACCTACAGGAATATTGATAGCACACGATAACAGACTGATAAAACAGATTAACAATATTACCGAAAAAACAATTTATTTTTCATTAGAAGATAAAAATCTTGTAATAAATGAAATTAATCAGGATTTTTGCCACTTTTCATACAAAGGCAATGAATATAGGCTTCATATCGGGGGAGAACACAATGTTCAAAACGCTTTAAGTGTAATTGAAGCAGGTTTACATGCCGGTTTATCTCCTGATGTAATTGCTAAAGGATTATCTGAATTTAAGTCGATGGAAAAAAGATGGGATATTCAAGAAATAAAAGGGTTTAAGGTTATTAATGACAGTTATAATTCAAACCCCGAATCCGTAAAGGCTGCACTTAAAACATTTTTAAGTTACACTCCATTTCCAAAATCGGTTGTTTTAGGTGATATGGGAGAACTCGGATTAAATGAAGAAAAATATCACAGAGAAACAGGTGAGTTTTTAGATGCATTAGAATGTGATTATGTTTTAACTATAGGTGATTTGGCAAAATTTATTCAGCCAAAAACAATAAAAACATTGCATTTTGAAACAAAAGAAGAACTTGTAAATTTTATATTAAATAATCTTCCGCCAAAATCAAATATATTATTTAAAGCGTCAAGATTTATGAAATTTGAAGATATTATCGAGGAGTTAAAGAAATAATGGGATTTAACGTATTAATACTCGTAGCTCTGCTTGTTGCGTTTGTTTTAACGCTGCTTTTAGGAGTTGTATATATTGATTTCTTAAAGAAAAAAACGTACACGCAATATATTTTGGAAGATGCTCCGGAACGCCACACTCAAAAAGCCGGTACTCCGACTACAGGCGGGGTATTTATAATTGTGTCAATAATTTTGGCTTCTTTGGCTTGTTTAACAATGAATCAAAGCCTTACTCCATCGTCATTAATTGTCCTTATGACTTTCATCTTTTTTATGATTGCAGGGTTAACCGACGACTTAGGGAAAATAAAACATAAGGCAAATAAGGCTGGCTTAACGCCAAGAAATAAGTTGTTTTTACAGATTGCAATAGCACTTTTACCTGCCGTATATATTACAATTACGGGGCAAACTTATTTAAACACAGGTCAATTCAGTTTTGATATTCACTACTTATATCCGATATTTGCAATATTTTTTATAACAGGGGTATCAAATGCGGTAAATCTGACGGATGGATTGGACGGGTTGGCTGCTTCTAATGCAGCGATTGCGTTTATTGCTTGTGCAATTATATGTGCGTTAACAGGTCAAATTGATTTAGCTATAATTGCTGCTGCAACAGTCGGAGCTTCAATCGGATTTTTATATTTCAACAAATATCCGGCTAAAGTATTTATGGGGGATACAGGGTCTTTAGCTCTTGGCGGATTACTTGCCGTAATTGCGGTTATGGGTAAATTTGAATTATGGATTTTATTGATAGGCATTATTTTCTTTTGTGAAACAATGTCTGTTATTATACAAGTTACAAGTTTTAAACTTACGGGAAAAAGAGTTTTCAAAATGAGTCCGATTCATCACCATTTTGAACTTTCAGGCTGGAATGAAAACAAAATTGTTATGGTATTTTCTTTTATAAGTTTAATATTTTGTACAGTGGCAGTTATTTTATTTAAAATTTTATGGTAGGCAGTTATGAAAAGAAAATGGACAGATAAAAAAGTTCTTATATTAGGATTATCAAAAAGCGGTATTGCTGCGGCAAAATACCTTAGCGAACAAGGGGCAAACTGCTATATAACAGAGTTTAAACCGTTACAGGATAAAGATAAAGAAAAGGTTTCGGAACTTGAAAACTTAGGAATTAAAGTTGAAACAGGCACTCATAGCGACGAATTTATAAATGAGTCATATATAGCTGTTACAAGCCCGGGAATACCGCCTAAAAGTGAGATATTCGTAAAGTTAAAAGAAAGAAAAATCCCTGTTATCGGGGAAGTTGAACTTGCATACTTAGAAGCATCTGCTCCATTTATCGCAATAACGGGTACAAACGGGAAAACCACTACCACGCTTTTAACTTCACACATATTATGCAGTGAATATAAAGCTCCTGTATGCGGTAATATTGGTGTTCCGCCAACTTCTTTATTGGATGAACATCCTGATTATTTTGTATGTGAAACAAGCTCTTTTCAATTAGCGACTGCTCCGACATTCCGTCCTCAAATTGCTTGCTTTTTAACATTTACACCTGATCATATAGATTGGCACGGCGGACTTGATAAGTATTTTGAAGCAAAGATAAGTTTATTTAGAGAAGATAAGAAGCCTATGTTTGCAGTTTTCAGTGGTGTTGATGAAAAAATTTATGAATTTGCAAAATCATACACGGGTGAAAAATTTATTTATGCAAAAGAAGTCGGTGAAAACTGCTGTTTTATAAAAGATGGTGCTATTTATTTCAGAAGAAATAATAAAGAAGAAGAAATAATTAAACTCAACGATATTTCTTTGGTTGGGGAGCATAACTATCAAAATGCTATGTGTGCAATTGTAATTGCTAAACTAATAGGCATATCAAATGAACATATTAAAGAAAGAATTATGTCATTTAAACCTGTTGAACACAGAATTGAATACACGGCAACCGTTAACGGCAAAAAGTTTTATAACGATTCAAAGGCAACAAATCCCGAGGCTTCATTTGTTGCAATAAAGTCCTTTGAGGGTAAAAAATTGACGTTAATTGCAGGCGGAAGAGATAAAAATACAGATTTAACGGAATTTTGCAAAGACTATATTAATAAGTATGTTTCAACCGTTATTCTTATTGGAGAAGCAACTCAACGCTTTAAAGAAAATATGGAGAAGAACGGTTTCTCAAACATAATTACGGCAGGTTCTTTAGAAGAAGCTATTGATATATCTTTAACATTAGATAACGAAATAGTTCTACTCTCACCTGCTTGTGCAAGTTATGATATGTTTAACAGTTATGAACACAGAGGAGAAGTGTTTAAAGACTATGTCAAATCCAAGTTATAATACAACGCCTCAGGGCGATTATATAATTACATCTTTTGATAAAAAACTTGCAGCTATTGTATTTTTCCTTATTATTATAGGAATTTTAGCAATATTTTCCGCAGGAGCACCAAAATGTATTGCTCAAGGAACAAGCTCAATATTTTTTGTTGCAAGACAGTTTTGTTGGTTTATTTTAGGATGTATTGCAACGCTTGTTATAAGCAATATAAACTATAAAAAACTCGACAGGCTTTCAATTCCGTTTGCGTGGACAATTATAGTATTTCTTTTAGGAGTACATTTCGCAGGTACAACCGTAAACGGTGCAACAAGGTGGTTGGCAATCGGACCTATTCAATTTCAGCCGTCAGAAGCAGCAAAACTCTCGGTTATTATGCTTTTATCTTCCGCTTTTTCAAGAAACATAAACATTTTTGATTTTAATAAACAATTAAAGTATTTTTTGCCGATTATTATTATGTTAGGGCTTATATATAAACAACCTAACTTAAGTATGGTTTTAATATTATTATTTTCTTCAATGTTTATGTATTTTGCGGCAGGCGGCAGTATAAAATTAATATTTTCTGCTATCGGTTGCGGTGCATTCGGTTTGTTATTTGCAATTCGTTCTTTCCAAAAACAAAGAATTTTAATATGGCTAAACCCTGAATCTGACCCTTATGGCGGAGGATATAATATTATCCAATCCATGATGGCATTTGTTGCAGGTGGATTTTGGGGAGTCGGCTATGGAAATTCAAGGCAGAAACTGGGATGGCTGCCAGAGGGGCATACTGACTTTATATATGCCGTACTGGGAGAAGAATTCGGATTTCTTGGCTGTGTACTTGTAATAGGTTTATTCTTGGCATTTTTACAAAGGGGACTCTTAATTTCCAATAAATGTGATGACTTATTCGGAAAACTTTTGGCATCAGGTATTACAGTTTCTATTTGTATTCAAGCCCTCATTAATATAGGTGTTTCAAGCTCAATGATACCGGCAACGGGTGTTCCCTTACCGTTTATTAGTTACGGCGGTACATCGTTATTTATCACAATGTGTATGATTGGTGTTTTATTAAACGTTTCAAAGAAAAAGATAAGAAGGTTACCTAATGTCCAATAACGTATATTTTATATCAGGTGGCGGAACAGGCGGACATATTTATCCTGCCTTTACGGTTGTTGAAAAATTACTGAAAGATGAAGATACAAAGAAAATTTATTTTATAGGAAATCCTAAAAATTTAGAATTTGATATTGCAAAAAATTATACAAATGTCGAATTTTTGCCTGTCGATGTGTCGGGCATGCCAAGAAAAATAGGGATTGCACTTATAAAATGGGGTATTCAACTTTTTAAAGCCTACTTAAAAGCACTGTACTACATAAAAAAATACAAACCTAATGCGGTATTTACAACCGGAGGATACGTTTCTGCTCCAATTGTATTAGCTTCAATAACAACAAAAACTCCATATATGATTCACGACTGTGATTCTGTTCCGGGGCTGGTATCAAAAATGGCAGCTCCAAAAGCAAAAGTTGTATCTGTTGCGTTTGAAAATTCAAAACATATATTAAAATCAAATAACATTATTTTTAACGGTAATCCTGTTCGAGAAGCGTTCTTTAATGTTTCAAAAGATGAAGCAAAATTAAAAATGCAAATACCTGATGATAAACTTGTAATTTTTGCAATGGGCGGTTCTCAAGGAGCAAAAACAATAAATACCGCAATGGTTAAACTTTTAAAAACTTTAAGTGAGGAATTTAATGCCTATGTTATTTTGCAAACAGGTAAAAAGAATATAGATGAAGTAACTATTGAGCTTGAAGAAATTTATCCTGATTTCAGAAATAATAAAAACATACTTGTACGACCTTATTTTGAAGAAATGGTTTATCCGTTAAAAGCCTCTGACATCGTAATCGCAAGGGCAGGGTCCGTGAGCTTAACGGAAATAATTCAATGCCATGTTGCTTCTGTTCTTGTTCCGTATCCTTATGCAGCACAAGACCATCAAAGAAAAAATGCAAAAGAAATGTGTGAAAGAGGAGTGTCTCTTTATTTGGAAGATTCTGAATGCAACGAAGATAATCTTTTATTTAAGATAAAAGAACTTGTTTCTGATAAAGAAAAATTAGTAAATATGCAAGAAAAAGCAAAGGAACTTGCAAAGAAAAATCCTACGGACGAAATTGTAAATCAGTTAAAAAGCATAATAAAATGACATACCGACAAACAATAAAAATGCTGCAATCTCAAGGCAAGTTTTATATAAATTTAGGACTTGAGAGAATTTTAGCAGTGTTAAATTTATTAGGAAATCCACAAAATTCGCTAAAAATAATTCACGTTGCAGGAACTAACGGAAAAGGCTCTGTTTGTTCAACAATTGCAAATATACTTACGCATAACGGGTATAAAACAGGGTTATATACAAGTCCTCATTTAGTTGAATACACTGAAAGAATAAAGATAAATAACGAACAAATTTCTAAAGATGATTTTACAAATTACATAGAAAACGTTTGTGCGATTGCGGATGTAAATAACATCGACCTGACAGAATTTGAAATATTAACTGCTGCTTCATATAAGTATTTTTATGACAGTAAAGTAGATTTTGCGATAATGGAAACAGGGTTAGGCGGACGATATGACGCTACAAATGTATGTAAACAACCTGTTGTTAGCGTAATAACTTCGATTTCATTGGATCATACGGATAGACTCGGTGATACAACAGACAAAATAGCTTACGAGAAAGCCGGTATAATAAAAGAAAACTCTAAAGTGGTTGTTAATTCCGATAATATCGGATTAAAAGTAATTGAACAAGTTTCGAAAGAAAAAAATGCAAAATTAATAATTGCAAAAGATAATATAAATACAACATTTGAAAACGGAATAAACTATGTTGTATATAATGAAAAAAAATACGAATTTCCGCTTTTAGGCTTGTACCAAAGACAAAATTTATCTTTGATTTTTAAAACTATAGAAGAGCTGCCTTGCAAAATTAGCGAAGAAGGGTTAAGAGAAGGTTTAAAAACAGTAAAATGGAATGCTCGTTTACAA
>CAVEOW010000079.1:0-6680 GCA_963617295.1 bacterium
AAGCTAATACAATAAAAATATTATTATATAAACTGGAAGCATACGTAAATTTGGATAATATTCAAAAATCCAAAGAAATATTAAATAAATTAAAAGTACATAAAAAAATAGAATTATCTATTTTTAATAAAACTAATGATGATATAATAACAAGAATTAATATCAAACTGTATCTATATTATTCAAAAATATTGATAAATTTGAGGGATAAAAATGAAAAAGAAATTGATGCAAATATGGTAAGAATAGCCAAAGAAAAGATAATTAAATACAACCCAATTAGATACTATATTCTTTCAACAGAAAAAATTAAAAAAGAAGATATTGATGAAATTGATGAAATAATTGTTGATGTAAAGAATAATCATGGCTGTCAAATAATATTAAATGGGGTGATTCCAAGTCTGAAATATTATTTAAGATTAGTTTCTTCTTTGGAAGTATTTATCAAAAATTATTCTAGTTTGATAGAAAATGATAAAGAATTAAAACCAATACATAAGGAAATGTGGAATTCTATTATCAACAAATATAATGATACTATTTAACATAAATTGTTGCTGCAAGTGTTATAAAAGCGATAATAAGTGTAATAGCAGTTAAACTAATAGTCCATACAAAACGGATATGTTCTGTTTGTTCTTTTAGTTCCACATTGCATAGCTCTAATTTTTATCAGCTTTATTATTAGGAGAAGATATTTTGAACATACAATAGTTAGCGAAGAAGATTTAAACAATCAAATAAATTATATTCATTTTAATCCTGTTAAGCATGGGTATGTAAAATCTGTAAAAGATTGGAAGTATTCATCTTTCCATAAGTTTGTGCAAAATAATTTGTACGATATAAATTGGGGAAGTGATGTTGATATAAAAGACTTTTTAAATTTAGATTATGAATAAAATTTTTCTGATTACAATTAATCTCCAAACAGGTAGTTGAATTTCAAATACGACTGTGATAACATTTGTCATGGGTTAATTTATATGTAAGGGCAGATTTATGATAGAACCGATTTCAGCTATTAGAGTTAATCAAATTTCTCAAGTTTCAAATCCGAGTGAAGTACTTCGTCGTGGTGTTTTGGAAGAAAATAATCCTAATTATTTTGCTAATGAAGAAGTTGACTCTTTTGTGAATTCTGACTCTTCTGTTTTAGAAAAAAAGTACAATTTGGCTTGCCAAGTTGCTGCTTATTATAAAACTCAATATGAAAATTTACTTAAAACCGGTGAATGTATAGCGTAGTTTGATTTATACACACTGGACTCATTTCTGTTTATGTGATATTAATTTTCTATGGATAATAAGAAAAAATTTTGGTGTGCATTTTCAAGGTTAACAAAGACAAG
Source organism: bacterium (assembly GCA_963617295.1). Lineage (GTDB taxonomy): Bacteria > Cyanobacteriota > Vampirovibrionia > Gastranaerophilales > Gastranaerophilaceae > Avigastranaerophilus. Next base: position 1,356 of record CAVEOW010000079.1, read on the forward strand.
TTCAGCTTTTGTTAATAAATTATATTCTCATTTTGGAGATATTGAATATGCTTGGAACGCTGATGAGGTTGAATTAAAGCAAGTTGAGGGAGTTTTAAAATCCGGCGTAACTGCTTTTATTAATGAGCGTAAAACTGTTACTCCCGAGGAATGTTTGGAGTTCTTGGACAAAAACGGAATAGATTTCCTTTACCCTGATGATGTAAGGTATCCGTATGCATTAAGGCACATTGAAAATCCTCCGATTGGGCTTTTGATGAAAGGTGATATAAACAACTGCAATTTAGAAAGAACTCTTGCTGTTGTCGGTTCAAGACGTGCAAGCGAAAATTCTAAAATCACTTTGAGAAAAATTTTGTCCGATTTTCATGATTCCGATATTTGTATAGTATCGGGGCTGGCAGAGGGGATAGATACTGTAGCTCATAAAAGTTCAGTTGAAAATAATATGAGAACAATTGCTGTTTTAGGCGGAGGTTTTAACAGGTTGTATCCCTCGTCTAACAAAGGGTTGTTTGATAAAATATTGGAGCAAAACGGTGTTATTCTATCGGAGTATTGGGTTGACTCTGAACCTATAAGCTGGCATTTCCCGTTAAGAAACAGAATTGTTTCAGGTTTATCAAAAGGTGTTCTAATTGCAGAAGCTGCCTTAAAATCAGGTGCAATGATTACCGCTCATTTAGCATTAGAACAAGGTAAAGAGCTTATGTGCATGCCGGGGTTAATCTCAAACCCTAATACGCAAGGAATTTATAAACTTATAAAAGACGGGGCAACCATAGTAACAAATTACCAAGATATACTTGACGCTATGAATTGGACTCTTGAAAAAAGAGGGAGTAAAGACAAAAGTAAAAAAGAAGAGTCAACATTCACTCCTGATGAACAAAAAATCTTGGATTGTATAAGTAAAGACGCCTTGTCTATTGATGAACTTGTTATTAAAACCGACTTGAATATTAATGATTTAATGGTAATATTAACAAAGTTAGAATTGGAAGGCATAATTTCACGAATTAACGGTGAAAAATATATTTCGGTAAAATAGAGAGAATAATGGCAAATAAAAAAGAAAAAACACTGGTTATAGTTGAGTCACCTGCTAAGTCAAAAACTATTAAAAAGATATTAGGTGACGGTTACCAAATTGAAGCAAGCTACGGACATATCAGAAATCTCCCTACAAAAGATCCAAAAACTGATAATTTGGGGTTTGATGTAGAAAATAATTTTGAACCAAAATTTGAAATAATACCTCAAAAAAAAGAAGTTGTAAGAAAACTAAATGATTTAGCAAAGAAGTTTGATACTATTTTGATTGCATCCGACCCTGACCGTGAGGGAGAAGCAATAGCGTGGCACGTCAGACAAATATTAAAAGTGCCGGATGAAAAAATTAAGAGAATAGAGTTTAACGAAATTACGCCGAAAGCCGTTAAATATTCAGTTGAACATCCTCGTGCAATTGATATGGATATGGTTCAAGCACAACAAACAAGGCAAATTCTTGATAAATTGGTAGGTTACAAGTTGAGTCCCGTACTATGGAAACAAATGGGAAATTATAACTTATCGGCAGGCAGAGTTCAATCTGTTGCTCTAAGAATGATTTGTGAAAGAGAAGATGAAATTGAAGCATTTGTTCCTCAAGAATATTGGTCAATTCATGCTTTGTTGGCAAAAGACGGCAAAACTTTCGAAGCCGAACTTTCAAAATACAAAAGTAAGTCTGTTGAAAAAACAATAAAAAATGAAGAACAGGCTAAGAAAATAGTAGATGAACTTTTAAAATCGGAATTTAATGTTTCAAAAGTTACAAACAAAACTACAAAAAGAAAACCTACCGCCCCGTTTATTACTTCAACATTGCAACGTGCGGCAAGCTCAAAATTAGGGTTTGGTGTTCAAAAAACAATGCAGGTTGCACAAAAATTATATGAAGGTATTGAAATTGATGGTGGTGCAGTCGGTTTAATTACATATATGAGAACTGATAGTGTCAGAGTTTCTGATGATGCTATGAATATGGCAAAAGATTTCATTTTAGGAAATTACGGTGAAAAATACTATCCTGAAACTCCGAATGTATATGTAAAAGGCAAACAAAACGTACAAGATGCCCACGAAGCAATCAGACCGTCATATCCTGAACGTACACCTGAAAGTATTAAACAGTATCTTGATAATGACCAATACCGCTTATATAAGTTAATTTGGGAAAAGTTTATATCTTCTCAAATGGCAAATGCGGAAGTTGCTAATAAATCTATTGAAATTACGGCAGGAGATTATACTTTAAAAGCAGGTACAAGCAAAGTAACTTTTGATGGTTTCTTAAAATTATATAATGACAGTGAAGATGAAAGTACAAAAGACGATAATACAAAAATCCCCGATTTAGAAAAAGGTGATAAGGTTGATTGTAATAAAATCAACCCGAAACAACACTTTACTCAACCTCCGCCAAGATATAACGAAGCATCTCTGGTTAAAGCATTGGAAGAATACGGAATTGGTCGTCCATCAACTTATGCAACAATTATTACTGTTATTCAAACAAGAAAATATGTAGAGAAAAAAGATAAAGCACTTCACCCGACAATACTGGGAAGAGCTGTTTCTAAGCAGTTGGTTGAGCAATTCTCTGATATTATGGATTACAAATTTACCGCAGGAATGGAAGAGAAATTGGACTTGATTGCCGAAAAGAAAGCTGTTTGGAATCAGGTTTTAAAAGATTTCTATGGTCCGTTTATGGATGAAGTTCAAGCCGTAATGAAAACTGCACATAAAATAACTATTGAAACAAAAATTGTATGTCCCAATTGCGGAAAGCCTATGATTGTTCGTTCAGGCAGAAACGGTTCACAGTTTTTAGGCTGTTCGGGATATCCTGATTGTAAAACAATAATGTCTTTAAATGCACTTACGGAAGCAGACGAAGAACAAGAAGAAAAACCGCAGGAAGTTTGCGAAGAAAAATGTGAAAAATGCGGTTCCGGCATGGTGTTTAAAATTGGTCCGTATGGCAAATACATGCAATGTACTAATGAAAACTGTAAAAACAGAAAAACATACCATAAATCAACAGGCGTTCCATGCCCGAAATGCGGAGAGGGGCAAATCATAGAGCGTAAATCAAAAAGAGGAAACGTTTTCTATGGCTGTAACAAGTATCCTGCTTGTGATTTTGTTTCTTGGTATGAACCTGTAAACGAAAAATGTCCTAAATGCGGAAGTATTTTAGTTAAAAAGATTACAAAATCCAGTAAAAAAATTGCTTGCAGCAAAGCAGGTTGTGATTATTCAAGAGATATGGAGGAAGAAGCTGATGTATAAGTTTGGACTTATCGGTTATCCTCTTTCTCATTCAATGTCAAAAGTCATACATGAAGCGGCTTTTAAATCTATAGGAGAAGAAGGTTCTTATGAACTTTTAGAAACTGAACCCGAGAATTTGATTTCAAGGGTAAAGTACCTTAGAACAAACGGTTTTCAAGGGTTTAATGTTACTATCCCGTTAAAAGTTCCTATTGTATTGTTTCTTTCGGGAGTAGATAACGTTGCAAATATTGCAGGTTGTGCAAATACAATTAAAGTTTTGGATGACGGCAGTTTATACGGTTATAATACCGATGTTTACGGATTTGTTGAAGCAATTCCCGAAGATTTCAGAAAAGAAATAGATGCTGCGGATATTGCAATTTTAGGTAATGGTGGTGCTGCAAGAGCCGTCGGTGTTGGAATTTCAATATTAAAGGCAAAAAAAATAGATTTTTACGTTAGAAATATAATAAACGCAAAAGATACAATAGATGCAGTTCGAACACATTTCCCTGAAGTTGAAATAAATTGCAGGCTGATTGAGAGTTTAAAGGATTTAAGCTCATATAAAATGCTTATAAATACAACTCCTATCGGGATGAGAAGTAAGGCAATGGGGATTTCTCCGGTTGATGAAGATGTTGTAAAGACAATGAATAAATCTTCAATAATCTATGATATTGTTTATAATCCGTTAAAGACCGAACTTATAAATATAGCAAAAAGAAACGGTATTCAAACAATTCAAGGGCTTGATATGCTAATTTATCAAGGGGCAAAGGCATTTGAAATCTGGACTGGTAAAAAGCCAGATGTTTTAAAAATGAAAATAGCAGCTTTAGAAGAAATGATTGATTAATTTTCTTTTGTTTTTGCAGGAAAATCTTGGACGTAAACTCTGCCTTTTTTGGTAGCTTTGCCGTCTTTTAGAACTTCGCCTGCGGTATTTACTAAATCTAATGCAGGTTTATCCTGAAAATATTCAGCTTTCATATCCGCAATTCCGCAAGTTATACCAAATCCGTTGCGGTCAAAATCCTTTAGCCATTTTTTTATTTGACTTACTTCAACCTGTTTATTAAATTTATCATCAAGGTATTCTCTTAATTTTTGGTTATTAATGACTTCTTTTTGTTCTTCTTCTGTTCCGTGTTTAATTTTATTTAAAACAGGAGTCAATCCTTCTTCTTCGACCTTACTGCCGGCATGGTCAACAGCGTAAGCAACCATTGCTGCCATATATATAGTCATTGCTCTTGAAATAGAATGGTAATCTTCTTGAAAATTTTTATGTCTTTTAAGTTCGGGATTTTTTGTTTGGATACTATCCAATAAATCTAATTCTATAGCCATTTTATTTATTGATTGCATAATGGAATTTACTTCTCCATAAGCAGTAAGTTTACTTTGTAATGTTTTTCTGTAAATTTCGTTGTATGAAGTCAATTCAGGATCTTCGGAAATTTCATCTCTGATTTTTTGACAGACGTCTTTTAATTTATCGGGGGAATTAGAAATATTTACAATTGCAAATTCTTCGCCTCCAAAGCGGTATGAACCTAAATCAGCTGCTTCAGAATGTTTTTTTATGATTTCAGCAATTCTTTTTATAAAGATATCACCTGTTTCATAGCCTAAAATTTCATTTACGGATTTGAAATTATCCATATCCATCATTGCAACTTGAAGCCTGCTACCGCTTGAAGCAGCCTCTGCTTTCTTTTCTTCCGGTCTGCCTAACAAACAAGTTTTATCTCTTAGTTTAGTAAATTGTTACCGGTAAAGTTTGTTCTGTATATGTTATTAAAAGCTATGTGCATTTGTTTGAGTATTCCTTATGGTGGTATTAACACCCGTAAAAAATTTTATTGCCTCTATGCTTTTGAATTATTAAGAATATTTAATCAATAAATTTACCGCCAAAAAGTTCTTTTACCATAACTGCTTGGCTTGATGAATCAACAGGTTTTTGAGGTGCTGATTTTTGCTCATCTTTGC
>CAVEOW010000080.1:0-6640 GCA_963617295.1 bacterium
TGGCAAATGATGAAAAGGCAACGGAATATTTTGTTAAAACACTTTCGATAAACCCAAAATCCGTACAAACATATATTAACTTGTCTGATGTTTATTATAGAAACAAAAATATTATTGACGCAATTAACTTGCTTGAAAATGGCGTTACACTTATGCCTAAAGAAATTGCATTGAAACATTATTTGTCTCGTTTCTATCTTGAAGATTGCCGTTACGATTTGGCAATGGATCAATTATTTGAAATTTTAGAAATAGACCCTGATAATTTAGACGCATATTGGGATTTAGGCAATATTCAGTTTGAACTTGGCGATTATGACAGTGCCGTTGACAATTATGAGAATGTTTTAGAAAAAGTTACTGATAATGCGGTTCTTTATTATCAAACAGCAATTACTTATGAGGCTGCAAATAATATGGATAAAGCAATTTCTAATCATTTAAAAGCTGTTTCATGTAACGAAAACTTTCATCCTTCGTATAAAAAACTCGGTATTTTATTTATGGCAAGGAATGATAATGAAAGTGCAATCGAGTACTTCCAAGATTATTTAAACTTTGACTTGCCTGAAGAGGAAAAGAAGAACATAAACGATTTAATTTCAAGACTCGATAAACAAAATTAATTATTTTTTAGGTTGGCAGGAATATATTTTTCCCAGTCCTTTTCCAGTTTATCAATAAATCTGTGAGCCTCTATAACATCATCATAAGAAATCGGCAATGGGCAGTCTTGAATAACTAATTCATCATCCTCTTTTTCGCAAAAAGAATTACTGCCTAAAAGAGCTATACCAAAACTCTTTCCGCATTCGCAGCAAGAAATTTGGACAACAAGAAGATTTTCTTCTTCTCTTAAAATGTGTATGGACTCTTCCGTAAAATCGTGCTTACAATCGCTGCAACACAGTCCTGAAAACAGTTTTATGATTTTTGACTTATTCATAATTTCCCTTATATATTTTATTATATCGTAATGTTTAAAAAATAATAGAATGTGGAATATTAATATTGTTAGTTAGATAAAATAAAGGAATTAGTTATGGATGGTCTTTACTTACTTTTGTTCGGTGCTTTGATGTATTTCTTACTTATCGGATTGCCTTCAATGTATGACAAACGCAGCAATGCACACTAGAAAACAAATTTTCAAAAGAAAGGACACGATCTAAGAGTCGTGTCCTTTTTTGTATCAACCTCCAACTGACTCTTTCCGTTTTTTAAGACTGTCAAAAGCGGAAAAAGTTCCTATTTTTCTTCCCAAGTTGTACTGTCTTTGGAATCTTTTAAAATTATAGATACAGAATCAAGTAATGTTCTGATTTTATCAGCAACCGCCCAATTTTTTTCTTTTCTTGCATTGTTTCTGATTTCAATAATTTTTTCCATTAAATTGTAGCCTTTTAGATTTTTATCTTCACTTGATAAGAAATCCATTTCATCAACAATCTTGGAAAGTTTTTCTTCTAATTCTTGTTCTGAAAGTTTTTCTTTTTCAACTTTAAACCCTAAAACATTTGTTAATGTAACTAATAGTGCAGCATATTTTTTTGCATCATCAATATTTTTGTCTGCTACTGCTTTATTTGCATTAGTAACAGTATCAAAAATTACCGCAAGTGCTTTAGATGTATTTAGGTCATTATCCATAGCTTCTTTGAATGCTTTAACTTCAACAGTATTTGAAACATCAGGAAGTTCTATATTACCTGCAAATTTCAGTACCTGATTTACACCTGTTTGAATTCTCTTCCAACCTGATTTTGCCCCTTCTAATGCAGAATCACAAAATTCAACAGGCATTCTGTAATGGTTTGTTAAAATAAATAATCTGATAGTATTTGCATCATAATTTTCTAACAAGTTACCGATAGTAACAAAGTTCTTTAAAGACTTAGACATTTTTTCTTTATTAATAGTTACAAAACCATTATGCAACCAGTAGTTAACAAATTTGCAGCCGTTTGCACATTCTGATTGTGCAATTTCATTTTCGTGGTGAGGGAAGATTAAATCTGCACCGCCGGCATGAATATCAATATGTTTTGCGAGGTATTTTCTGCTCATTGCACTGCATTCAATATGCCAACCGGGGCGACCTTTTCCCCACGGAGAGGGATAACCGAACTCTTCATCTTTTTTCCATAAAGCAAAGTCTAGAACATCTTCTTTTTTAGATGAAGCCTCAACTCTTGCACCGGCTACCAAATCATCAATCGGCTGTTTGCTTAATTTACCGTAGTCTTTAAACTTTTTAACTCTGAAATATACATCATCATCTACTTGGTAAGCATATCCGTTATTAATCAAATCTTTAATTATAGATATCATTTCGCCGATAGTTTTAGTTGCGAACGGCTCGATATCAGGTTTTAAAACATTCAAGTCTTTCATTGAATTTGAAAATATTTCATAATATCGTCTTGAGATTACTTCTGTAGTTGTATTTTCATCTTTCGCTTTTTTAATAATTTTATCATCAACATCAGTAACATTACGGCAGTATGTAACATCATAACCTAAAAACTTAAGATATCTGTATAAAACATCCCACGTAATATAACATCTTGCGTGTCCTAAATGCGGATAATCATAAACAGTAGGTCCGCAAACATACATATTAACTTTATTTCCGTTAATCGGTTTAAATTCTTCAATTGTATCTGAAAATGTGTTGTGTAATCTCATAAAAAAATCCTTTTTTCTACATTTTACTACAAAAGTCTATAGAAAAAAGGATTTTTAAATTTTCACTAAGTTAATTTACTTTGTATAGAATTAAAGTATTCAAATCCTCAGGAGCAATAGAAACGCTTTGTTCTTTGTTATCTTTGTATTTCTTTAATTCATAACGTTGTTTACCGTCAATCTCTGTTATTACAAATTTGTATTCAGCAGTATCATCATCTCTTACATTTTTGAATACCGAATTAACATCTATTCCGTGAGCAAGACCTTGTTTAGCATTCATACCTACATCGTTCAATATGATACGTGTTTCATTGTTATTGTTAACGGTTTTTCTGTTCATCATTTCGTAATAAGGAGAGTTTGAACCGGATAAGTTGTTTATCGCAATAACAGTAGATTTATCATTATATCTTACGAATGCTTGGATATGTCTTTCTTCGTCTAATTTTCCGTCTTTTCTATTCTTTAATAATAAAGAAACAGTATCTCCGTCATTCAATGCACTCAATTCAGGTCTTGTTCTAAGTTCTGAAATTTTATTCATATTTTGGTTAAATTCTCTGATGAAACCATACTCAGGACTTTGCTTTTCATCAAGCCATTCCCAATGAATAAGATTTCTGTTTTGTTGATGATAATTCTTTGCTTTTGTTTCATATCCTGTCGCTGCAATTTTATCGCCTGCAAAGTCTGTCGGACTGCCCGGAAGTGCCATCATTAATTTATACATAGAATAAAATCTGTCAAAAGCCGGAACTAAAATATTTTGCAATAATTCTGCCTTTATGCTGTCTTTATTATCAAGTGTGATATTTTCATTATATTCTATTTGATTAAGGACTGTATCTATTGCTATTTCAAAAGGTCTTGTCCCAAATGCCTGAGAATCAAACGGTTTCCCTTTATATTCACCTGCAGCTAATTGACTTACTGCTTTTTCGGCAAGTTCAACAAAATCTTTTCCAAATAAACATTCAAATGCTTTATCTAACCTGTCTGCCATAGCAATGGCATGTGAGTTTATTCCTGAAAAATCTGTTGTATTAATTAAATCTTGAATTTCTGCAGCAGATGTTACTTCCGGATGTAAGCGTTTTACTGCTGTTTCTTTATGTTCATAAGAATTAAAGTCAGAATGAAATAAAGACATATTCATAGCAGCACCGTGTAAAACTCTTGGTTTATCGTGGTTTCCTATAAATGTGTAAGAGTATTTTATACCGTCATCAGGACTTTGGTATAAAAATCCCGGATTTTCTCCGTTCCAACCTTGGTCTAACTTATTTCTCAACTCATGATTCATGCTTTCTTTTGCCATCCAATCATTACCGCCTGTTTCAATTGAATTCATTAAAAACATTTCAGGTAATAACGAGAAGAAATAGTTATAGTTTGCAACAGATGTAATACCTGTTTCTTCTAAGAACTTTCTTTCAGCATCAGAATCATTTATAAAGTTTGCACTTTTGTTTTTCTTAATCAAAGAAGCCAAATCCGTAATTTCTGCAGTTGAATATGCATGCGGATTTTCACCCAACACTGTTTGGTTATATTTTTTCCAAAAATCTATAACATTATTCCAAAGAACATTCATATCATCATAAGTCATTCTTGCAGAATCAACAGATACGATATCTTTAGAAGCGTCAATTCTCCAACCAAGACCTGATTCAGTTCTGTCTAAAATCATTTCAGCCACTTTATAGTCATTTTCTGTTTTATTCTTAAAGCGAGCTGTATATGCTTTCTTTAATGTTTCAATTTCTTCTGCCGGTATTTGAGAAAAACCTTTTTTCAATAAAGATATTACGGTTTTTGCTTCATCTTCAGGAGAATAACCGCTATAAGGAATGCCCAATGATTGAATTGTTATATCATCTTCTTTTATGTTAGAAAAATCGATAGTACCTGTTTTTTCGTCAATCTTTATATCCGCATTTTTACTTAATGATCTTACTAGTAAATACTTTGTTAAATCAGGCACAACTTCGGATAACACATATCTACCCAATGTTGAAACATTTCCGTCTTCATCCGTAAGTCCGCTAACACCTGACATAATATCTTGTATTTCAGGAGTAATATAATCTTCAAAGAATGAATCTGCTTGATTATAAACAGGTTTATACTTTGACGGTAAATTAGGATTACCTGTCTTATACAAATCAAACCTTGAAACACCAAGTTCAGAATCTGTATTTGCCTTTTTAGAAATGTAAGGAGAAGTTAAAATTTCCAATAAATTTCTGTTCATCGGCAATGTTTCAAGAGGTAAGTCCATAGATTTCTTTGTAATATAATCATCTGTAGAGTATGTATTTCCTCCTACTGAACCAAATGCACGAGTATCAGCCTCATCAATCAGTCTTGAATGATAATCATCATTAAGAACATTATCAATGACTTCTTCATCAACAACTTTTGCTACAGAGTCGGGAATATTTCCTGCTTCTTGTTCCTTTTTAATAAATGCCATAAATTCATCAGCACTTTCGGCCCCCGATGAAGCCAATAAATCTGATAAATATTTCATTTGAATATCGGCAGTTAACCTTGTCCAATATTTTCCTGATGTAATAGCATAATCTCTAACAGCTAAAGTTCCTCTTTCAAAGTTTTGTAATTGTACAGTTCTGTCTTCGGAGGAAGATTTATCCGTTATTTCATGATCTCTGTTAGACATAAAGAAGTTTAATTTAGGAATATCAACGTTTCCGTCCCATACTTCTAAATTACCTGCAGCACTTTTTTCCATAACACTAAAGTTTTGGAAATCAGATACTTTTTTTATTGTGTCTATATTTGATAAATCAATACTTTTTTCGGAAGCTAAAGTTTTTCTTAATCTTGATTCAAGTTCTGACGGTGAAACTTCAACTGAATACGGATAAACCGCATCATCATGGTTTGTAATATCATAAACATTACCTGTATTATTGTATGCGTATGTAGTTATTACTTCATCAGATTCTTTTTGTTCCTTGCTTGCTAACCTGTCATCATAATATTGAAGATATGTCGGTTTAGCAGCGTTATAATTTGGGTTTTCAACAATACCTGTTTTGTCATCTGAAACAATATAAGGAGAGTTTATCAACTTCATTCTTACAAATTCTGATTTGTTAGGTAAAATACCCAACTTTAATTTGCCGGAAGTTCTAAACATATTTTTAGATTCTGATTCACTGCCTTTTCTCATTAATTCGGCAATATGAATACCGCCCAAACCTTCATTTACAAGAGCTGCGTCAGCAACCCAGTTTATACCGTTTTTAAAGAGTTCAATTTGCATTTTTTCAAATGCTTTTTCTCCGCCAAAATCAGGAACTACTCTATATGCGTTCTCTGTCCAATATTTATGAGAAGAAATTGTATCTTTTGTATATGGCATACCTACAATTCTGCTTATGCCCTCTGCCTTTATTTCCGGTAATTTTTCAATAATACCTTGAAAAGTACCGCCTAATTTATTTGCATGGTTTCTTACTACAATATTGTCCGCATAAGATGACGGGCTTGATATTCCTGCCATTGTTTGAGCTCTTAATGCTTCAGATATGCTAACGGGACCTTTCGGATTAAATTCATCCGGCATGATTAATTTCATCGGACCATTTTTATTAATTAAAGCTCTGTTTTTTAGTACAACATTAAACTTATTATCGGTTTCATTCAGATTATCAAATATCCCGATTACAGTACCGTTATCAAATGCGTAAGAAGTATCTTTAGTTTTTTTGTCAGTAAGTTTAAACCTGTAAACAAAACCGTCATTTGAATATAACCCCTCAACACTATTCATATCAAGAGTTACTTCTCCATTCGGCATAGGTTCTGTTGCAACAAGCTCTCCTACAGAAAAATTGCCTTTATTATCTTTCTCTAAGTTATAAATTTCAACACCACATTGATATGTTTCTTTATCATATAAGTAATAGAACTTGTGTTG
>CAVEOW010000081.1:0-6588 GCA_963617295.1 bacterium
AACATCTTCTCCAAATTCTCCGCCCAACTGTTCGGCCGTGATACCTGTATCTTCAATTGTATCGTGGAGAATTGCTGCCATTAAGGTATGTTTATCAACTTTTAAAGTTGCTAATATTTTTGCAACTTCAACAGGATGAATAATATATGGCTCTTCACTGACTCTATATTGTCCCGAGTGAAGTTTTTCGGCAAACTTAAACGCCTTATATATTTCATCTATATCAGCTTGAGAACGGTTTTGTTCTCTTAAAATTTTTTCCAGTCCTGTAAATATACTTTCTTGTTCCATTATTACTTTCCTGTCATAAAACTATTTTACTGGTTTTTCTTCCTTTTTACCACATTTTTATAATTATTAATGCAATTGATGTATAATATCGGTATGGAAAATAATTCTAATTATATTATTAATACCCAAGACGGCATAATTTTCAACGTAAAATTAGTGCCAAATTCATCTTTTAGCAAAATTGTTGATTATACAAATGAATATGTAAGAATAAAAATTTCCGCTCCACCCCTTGAAAACAGGGCTAATAAAGAACTAATAGAATTTTGTTCCGATTTATTCAAAATTTCAAAATCTAAGATAAAAATAATTTCAGGTGAAAAATCAAAATTAAAAAAAGTTCTTATTCAAGATTGCAGCTATGAGGATATTTCACAAAAAATTTTGTTTGTGTTAAACTCATTGCATAAGTGATAATAAGGGATAAAAAATGTTAACATTAGTTTGGATAATTCAAATAATTTCAGCAGTATTATTAACAATATTAGTTTTGTTGCACTCTCCGAAAGGAAACGGAATAGGTGCTTTAGATGGCGGAGCAAACATGTTTGCTTCTCAAAAAAGTGCAGAAAAGGGCTTAAACCGTGTAACCTATGTATTTGTTATTATATTTTTGGTATGTTCTTTCATAACAGGATACCATTTATTTAGTTAAAAAATTTTTCAAATAAAAAAATGAAGCCCTATAAAATTAAGGCTTCATTTTTTTGACTTTTTTTTTATTTACCGGTAGAACCGAAACCGCCCTCTCCTCTTTCTGAGTCTGCCAATTCGGTTGTTACTTCTATTTGTGCTTTTTCTACTCTTGCAATAACCATTTGTGCTATTCTGTCATCAGGTTTAATTGTATATTCTTCATTTGAAATATTAACCAGTCCTACACAAACTTCTCCTCTATAATCAGCATCAACGGTTCCTACTGCGTTAATTAACGTAATTCCATGTTTTACCGATAACCCGGAACGAGCCCTGATTTGTGCTTCATACTCAATCGGAATTTCAATTTTTATACCGGTCGGAACTAAAACTCTTTCCAAAGGTTTTAATGTTATTTCTTTATCAATTGCAGCGTACAAGTCCATACCTGATGAACCCTCTGTTTTGTATTCGGGTAAAAATCTGTTATGGGGCATTCTTATAATTTTCATTTTCATTAAAAACCTGCTTTCTGTTCTCTTCCCTTTTCCGTCAAAGAAAACAACGGCTGTTGATTTGACACAGACAAGTTCTTTGACAAATTGTATTCACCTTTAAACTTCACATTGTACATGTGTGTAGGTTTATTATCATAATTAATTTTAAATCTGTTTGTAACTATCGGTTCATTTACAAAATACAACGACAAAATTGTATCCATGCAATCAAGTTCTTTTTCCAATCCTTCAACATTAGATAATAAACTTAACACATAAGAATATGAAACCGCAACACCATACCTTTTAAATTCCAATGAAATAGAATCCAGTGTCGGTTTAATGTAATAAAGAAAATCATCAACATAGAAGAAGTCTTTATACATTAAAAATAAGTTTTTTCTGTAAAAACCTTTTTGCATAGGCTTTGAATATAAAATATTATCCAACAGTTTTTTATAAACTCTTTGTTTCCATATTTCAACTTCTTGAAATGTAAGCTCTAAATCGGATTGTTTTTTCTTGATTTTGTTTACATGAACAAGAATTAAGAACAAAAGTTTTGGATTTTCTTCAATATTTACAACAGAACTATCCTGTGTCTGAACAACAGAACGTTTTTTCATATTATTACGTTCTTTCATTCTTTTCATTTTTATCTTTTTTTCTTCAGTTTCTTTTAAATCAAGAACTTTTTCGTACATTGAATTAACCACGAAATCTAAAAGCAAACCGACAAATAGTGAAACAGCTCCAATAATTGCTAACGAAAAATCTACGGAAAGTCCTTGCGGAGTATAGAAATTTGAAACAAATTTATAAGGAACTACAAATAACCAATTGAATAAATATAACCAATCAGTTTCGAAACAGTTCAAAAACCAAAATATAAAAGAAACAAAAGAGTAGAAAAAGAAAATAAAACGCACAAATTTCGCACCGTATAATATCTGTGCGAATAATCTAAGATTTTCTATTGTCTTATTTTTTTTGTACGCCATCTACCCTACAATATTATATTATCAATTAACCTCGTTTTCCCCACTCTTGCAGCAATTGCAATCAGTGTATTTTTTGAAAGATTATTTGTTTTTTCAAATGTATCATAGTTTCTAAATTCAATATAATCAATTTCAATATTCTTATCAAGATTGAAAATAATTGTATCAAATATTTTTTTTGTATCTGTTATCCCCTGTTTATATAAATTTTCTGCTTCTTTTAAAGATTTTGAAACAGAAAGAGCCTGTTTTCTTTCCTCTTCTGATAAATAACGATTTCTTGAGCTTAAAGCAAGTCCGTCATCTTCTCTAACTATCGGACAAGGAATTATTTCCAAGTTCATATTCAAATCCTTAACCATTCTTTTTATAATGAACAGTTGTTGAGCATCTTTTTGCCCAAAAAATGCAAAGTCAGGTGTTACAATATTGAATAACTTTGTAACAACGGTTGCAACTCCGTCAAAATGTCCCTGACGTGATTTACCGCATAAACAATCTACAATGTTATAAGGCGGACAAACAAATGTTAATTCCGTGTTTGAAAGTCTGTTTTCACCGTACATTTCTTTTGGGGTAGGTGCAAACACAATATCAACACCGAGTTCATCACATAATTTTTTGTCATTTTCAATTGTTCTCGGGTATTTATCGTAATCCTCATTTGGTCCGAACTGTATGGGATTTACAAAAACACTGACAACTACCTTGTCACATTTTTCTTTTGCTTTCTTTATTAATGACGCATGTCCTGCATGCAACGCTCCCATTGTCGGAACAAGTCCGATTATTAAACTATCCTTTTTCCAAGTTTTTACGTTATTTTTTACTTCTTCAATACTATTTGATAAAATTGCACTCAAGTTTTTCTCTCTCCTCTGAACTTAAATAAAATGTATGTTCTTCATCAGGGAACTTACCGATTTTTACTTCTTCATTGTAACTTGTAATTGCTGATTTCATTATATCTTTAACATTAGCATATTGTTTTACAAATTTAGGAGTATTCCCGGGGTATTTCCCTAATAAATCATCTATAACCAAGACTTGACCGTCTGTATATTTTCCTGCTCCGATACCGATTGTCGGAACTTTTAAATTTTCACTTATCATTTTAGCCGATTCTTCCGGCACCATTTCTAACACAATTGCAAAAACACCTGCCTCTTCAAGTTTTTTAGCAGCGTGTAATAGTTTTATTGTATTTTCATAAGATTTGCCTTGAATAAAATAACCGCCAATTGCGTTTATATATTGAGGGGTAAATCCCAAATGCCCTACAACACTTATTCCGCATTGAGTTAAATGTCTGATTTCATCAAGAATAAAGTCGCTTGCCCCCTCAAGTTTTACTGCTTTTGCACCTGCCTGAATAAGTTTTCCCGCATTTTTTACGGTTTCTTCAAGAGACACATGGTATGAGAGAAACGGCATATCCGCAACTACTAAACTTCTTTTAGCTCCTCTTGCAACAGCCCTTGTAAAAGTAATCATATCGTCAATTGTTACATTAATTGTTGTATCATACCCTAAAACAGTCATTCCAACTGAATCACCCACTAAAATACTGTCCGTACCGCATTCATCTACATATTGAGCAGTAGAAAAATCATAAGCCGTAAGCATTGTGATTTTTTCATTATTTTCTTTCATTTTTTGAAAAGTTCTGGTTGTAACAAGTTTTATGTTATTATTCATGTTTCTCTTTCTCACTCTTTCTGAACCAATAATATATTGTTCTCGCTAATCTTCTCGGAGAATGTCTTACGAAAGATGAGTGTCCGTCCTCAAAACGTTTATCCTCAATAAGATTTTTTTGTACTATTTCAATTCCCATTCTTGCTATTTCATCTTTATCAACAATGACAGGATGAGAGCCTGCATTTTTGTATGGAGCAATTAACTCCGCAGGTAAATCGGTATTTACCAATACCGCATCTATAATTTTGTTGTACCCCGCATGGTTTATAAGTGTTTTTAAATGGTCAGACACTGTAAATCCGTCTGTTTCCCCCGGTTGAGTCATTATATTACATACATATATTTTTTTTGCTTTTGAGTCGTTTACTGCCTTGGATATTGCATTAATTAAAAGATTAGGAATAACACTTGTATATAAACTCCCGGGTCCTAAAATTATTAGATCCGCATCATGAATAGCCCAAATAACTTCATCAAGAGGCTTGCAGTTTGCAGGTTCGGTAAATAATCTTTTGATTTTTTTACCTGATTCGGGGATATTTGATTCACCTTTGATAATTGAACCGTCTTGCATTTCAGCTACTAAACGCATATCATCAAGAGTTGAGGGAAGAACTCTTCCTCTTATTGATAATACTTTAGAGGACTCCTGAACTGCTTTTACCATATTTCCCGTAATTGCACACATTGCAGTAAGGAAAAGATTACCGAAACTATGTCCTGACAGTCCTTCGCAATCCTTAAATCTGTATTGAAAAAGTTTAGCAACCAAATCTTCATCGTCAGCCAAAGCAGCAATACAGCTCCTGATATCTCCGGGGGGAAGCACACCAAGCTCTTCCCTTAACTTACCTGAACTTCCGCCGTCATCACCCACTGTAACAACTGCAGTTATGTTATTTGTAATTTTTTTAATACCTTTTAACATGGTAGATAATCCCGTACCGCCACCTATTGCAACGATTTTAGGACCTCTGTTTAATTTTCTTCTTCTGTATAAATCTTCTAATACGGAGTGTCTGTTTCTTTCATTATTTGCATCAAGAAGTGAATAGTTAGTTTTTAACCAACCGAGGAAGAAAAAAACTGCACCTATAGCTACTAAGCCCCACCCGATGATTTCAGGCGGAAGCATTTGTGTAATTCTCATAATCAATTTTATAAGAGAATAAACAGGTTTAAGCCCCGTAATTATACATAAGCCGACAGCAGCCAAAACCGCACCTGCAATAATTAAAAGAAACCATCTTTTAATTTCAAGTCCGGGAATTAACCAGCCCGCCCCACGAGGTATTTTTAAGAATAATTTTTTAGATATTTTCATATTTACTCCTTAAACCCAGCCGGATAATTCAGCTTTATTGTAGTTAAACGGAGTCGGAGCAACTATATCATTAGCTCGTTTTAAAAGTTGTAATATGTTCGGGTTTTTCGTATCAAAATGAATAGTATTACAATTTACGGGCATAAACACCCCGTTGCCCAGTTTTATTTGTGAAGAGAACATTGTAGTTCTGATTCTGTTTAAAGAATCCTCTTCACTGATGTACTTTTTGTTATCCCAATCAGGTTTAAATTCTTGAGTATAATACTTATCCGCAAATATTTCTCTGTTTACAACAACACCTGTTTCAGCGGATAACCTGTCCAAAATTTCATTATCTACACCTGTAAATGCAAGCCATTTATCAATTTTTTGAACCGCTTTTACAATTGCGAGAGCGAAATCATAATTTTCACTTGATTCCTTGTACATAGCCCCATGCGGTCTTACATGGTCAATAACAAGTCCGTATGCTTTAGCGAATGATAATAATGCCCCTGTTTGATACAGAACAATAGCTTCAATTTCCTCAGGTTTTAAGTCCATAGGTCTGTACCCTAGTCCTTGAATATCATTAAACCCTATATGAGCACCGATTGTAATATTTTTTTCTTTGCATTTTAGCAAGTATTCTTTTATTAATAAAGGATCTCCGGCATGAAATCCGCAAGAAATATTTACGGTGCTGACATAATCCAATAAGTCTGTTTCTATATTATTTTTGTATATTCCAAAACCTTGAGCGGCATCAATATTAAAGTCAATGTGTTTTGACGGCATAAATTCCCCTTTTTCACCAAAACCTATTTATAATTATCCTCTTTAATTATATCTCAATAATATATATAGTCCAGTTTATTGCAATATATTGCGAACCTTTGACTATTTAAAATTTAACATTAAATATAAATCAAATCATACAAATAGAGGTATGTAAAAATTGCAAAAAATCCGATAATTTTAAATGTATTAGTGTAAGAAAACAGTATGCCTTTCAGATATAGATTACAAAGATTTCTTGAATTCAGAATAAGAAAGAAAGAAGAACAACTTCAAGAAGTTATAAAAGCAAAAGCGGAAGTTGACAGAATACAAGGGTTAATTGACGCAAATCAACAGGAAATAGCAGGTGTAATCC
>CAVEOW010000082.1:0-6563 GCA_963617295.1 bacterium
ATATAATGCAACCATATATGGGGAATTTCGTAACTTCACTTATTGAAACAACTACAAAAGCCAATCTAATAATAAATATTAACTTTCTGCTTCCTGTTCCAATTTGTTAATTAAATCAGAACAAAAAGAACAAATTTGATTTTCAAAATTTTTGCCTTCTTTACTTTTATAATACTCTTTTTTCCACCAATTATTTTTATAATCATCATTTGGAAAAGGTAACTTTAAAACAGATACATCCTGTATTTTACAATCTTTTACCACATCTTGAGTATCTATAATTGCAATTCTAAAAGGTTTATCCATCCTTAATTTTAAAATTTGACTGTATAAATTACTTATATCTTCATCAGAACTTAAAATTTGAACAAATAAAATCGGCATTGGACTAATCATAACTTTTCTAAAATTAAAAAATCTTTTTTGATAAGTCGCTATTAATTCTTCTTTATCCGTTGTATTAAGTTTTTTACCGTGTATAAACCTTATACATTCAGGTTCTTTAACCCAGCATTTTTGCCCGTTTTCTTCTTTGAAAACTAAATCATTAAAAAATTCCGAAAAATCAGACTTAATACTTTTTGTAACCTCTAAAACCCCAAAAACTGCTAAATCAAAAGGAAGAGTAAGTTCTCCTTGTAATTTTCCGGGTTTTAAACCATTTCTTGTAAGTACAACTCTCGGAATACAATTTTGCCCTAAAGATACTATTTCAACTTTTTTTTCTTTGAAAAACATAGTCTTATCATAATAAAATTAAACATTTTTGGCAATAAAATTTATTTAACTGATAAAATTAAACTCTATTTAATTTTTCAATATCAGTAAATCCTAATAATACATTTTTTTTGCTTTCATAAGTAACATGGTGAGAAGCAACAGAACGAGATTTACCTGTTTTTTCATCAAAAGTATTTGATTCTATTGTATCCCAGCTACCATCTTCATATACTTTTGTTACAAAACCAACATGCAATTGACCATTTGTATTAGTAACAAAAATCATACCGGGACGTAAGTTTTCAACTAAATATTTCTTAGCATCAGCTTCACTTATATTGTTAACATCAAGCCAAGCATTATTATTTTTTCCGACAGAAATTATATCGTGACACATATTTGGAGATACTTTACATGATAATTTTTCTAAACACCAACCAACAAAACCACTGCAAGACATTGCTCTGCCATTCCATGTTTTATATGCTTCTTCTGATTTTGCTATTTCTATTAATTTTTCACCAAAATCATTACCGAAATTAAAGTTTTCTCCGGAATTTTTACCCATTGCTTCATATTTAGCTAATTCTGATTCTTTTGCTTTTTCAGCTTTAACCTCCATTAAAGCAATTTTATTTTGTTTTTCTAATTCAATCTTTTTCTTATCTGCTCTTAAATGTTTTAAATTATCACCTAATTCAGGTTGAGATTGAATCATATTATTTAAAATAGAATCTATTTGTTGTTGAAGTTTAT
This sequence comes from bacterium, assembly GCA_963617295.1. Classification (GTDB taxonomy): domain Bacteria; phylum Cyanobacteriota; class Vampirovibrionia; order Gastranaerophilales; family Gastranaerophilaceae; genus Avigastranaerophilus. The sequence continues at coordinate 1,477 of CAVEOW010000082.1, forward strand.
TTCCATTTAATTCAAGGTTCTTTTTATTATTTTTTTCATTTGTTATTTCTTTTTCTAATTGTAATTTTTGATTTTGCAACTCTTTTAATTGATTATTTAATTGAACTATTAATTGCTTATTACTTTCATTTACTTCCGAATCATCAGTATCCGTACTTATTGCACTTAATTGACCATTTATATAAGAAATACCGGTATCTGTATCAAAAAGTTTATTTTCTAAATTAAAAATATTTTTTTCACTTTCATTTATAGCTTTTCCGTTTCTTTTATATTCATCTCTGATTTTATTATAATCTTCTTTTAATACGGAATCTTTAACTATAGAATTTACTTTATTATCAATTTTGTTATCAATATTTGATAACTTATTAAAATATTCATTTTCTAAATTAAGTTTAGATTTACTAACTTAATAAAATTCAGCTTCTTTTCTGAAAGTTTTATTTTTGTCAACATTATTATTTTTTGTATTATTCTTCGTATTTGTACTTTTTGAATTATTTGTTTCTTTGCTCTTATTATTATAAAAATCTTGTAAATTTAAAACTGAATCACTATTTGAATCTAAAGATTCAAAAAATTTATCAATATCTTTTAATTCGGTATTATCTAAATTGCTATTTTCTTTAAAAATAGCAACAATGTTATCATATTCTTTATTCAATTCATCTTTATCTATACCATTCTCAAAAAAGTTTGAAATATTATTATGCGAAACAATTCCTTTTTCTGTAGCTTCTTGAAATTCAAGAAATTCTTTTTCTAAACTTTCATACTCATCTTGAGAAATAATACCATCTCCGTTAGTATCATATTCTGCTATTAATGTTGAAAAAATAGAAGAATTAAATGAATTTTCTTTATCGTCATTAAAAACATTATAAGAACGATTTGGTTCAATTATTATTTTTAAGATTGACAACAAATTCATAAATATACCTTTCTAAAAATATAAAAACAAATTATTATATACTATTGATATATATTATATATACTATTAATATTTCTTTACAAAAAAAGAGCAGCTGTAAAAACTGCTCTTCTTAATATTTTAAAAACTAATTTAATTATTAATTTTTATTTGTCATCTAATGCTGCAACACCGGGTAATACTTTACCTTCAATAAATTCTAATGAAGCACCGCCACCTGTTGAAACATGTGTAAAATCTTCTGCTTTAAAGAATTTTTTAGCAGCTGAAACGGAATCACCGCCGCCTATTACAGAAACAGCACCGGCTTTTGTTGCGTCAACTACTGCTTGTAATACAGCTTTTGTACCCTCTGCAAATTTAGGATTTTCAAAAGCACCGACAGGTCCATTCATCAAAATAGTTTTTGAAGATTTAATTACATCTGCAAATACTTTTCTTGAATCTAAACCTGCATCTACACCTTCAAATCCGTCAGGAATTTCATTAATTTTAACGAATTTGTTTGTACCGTTTCCCGAAAAATCATCAGTAACTAATACATCAGTTGCCATAACAAGTTTTACACCTTTATCAGCAGCTTTCTTTTCAATTGCTCTTGCAACATCCGTTTGATCATCTTCACAAATAGAATTACCAATTTTACCGCCGTTAGCTTTAACAAATGTATAAGCCATACCGCCACCGATAATCATATTATCAACTTTATCAAGTAAGTTTTCTAAAACACCAATTTTAGATGAAACTTTAGCACCGCCAACAATAGCTGTGAACGGTCTTGTAGGATTATCTAATGCTTGAGATAAACATCTGATTTCTTTTTCCATTAATAAACCTGAAACTGCAGGTTTTAAAACTTTAGCTAACTTTGCAGTTGAAGTGTGATTTCTGTGAGCTGCACCGAATGCATCGTTTACATAAAAATCACCTAATTTTGCTAATTGGTTAGCAAATGTCATATCATCATCTTTAGCTTCTTCTGCTTTATAGTATCTGATATTTTCAAGTAATGCAATTTGACCGTCTTTTAAGTCAGCAATCATTTTTTCGGCATCTTCAACATCAGGAATAAACATAACTTCTTCGCCTAATAATTTAGACATATATTTAGCAACAGGAGCTAATGTAAATTCAGGATTTTTTTCGCCTTTTGGTCTGCCTAAGTGTGCCATTAAAATAATTTTAGCACCTTTTTCTTTAAGGTAGTTTAATGTAGGCAATATAGCCTGTATTCTTGTATCGTCAGTAACATTTTTATCTGCATCTAAAGGAACATTAATATCAACTCTGACAAGAGCTTTTTTACCTTTAATATCAGTTAAATCTTTAATAGATTTTTTCATATCCGCCTCTCCTTTTTATATCACTTTTGTACCTTCATTTTCAATATTAAAAGTTCTTATATCACAATTAACATTTAAATCATCAAATACTTTTTTAACATCATCTTTAACTTTTTCAAAAGAATTATCTTTAGAAATAACCAAAATAGAAGGTCCTGCACCCGAAATAACACAACCTAAAATATCATCTTTATTTTCAAGTAAATCAGATAACTCTTTAAAACCTTTAACTAATCTTTCTCTATAAGGTTGATGAAGTTTATCTTTCAACGATTTTTTCATAAAATCTGCATCAGCTCTATAAACAGCGTCAACAATCATTGCACATTTTCTTATATTAAAAGCCGCATCAAAAATAGGTATTGATTCCGGTAAAACAGAACGTGCAATACTTGTATCAAGCTCATAATCAGGAATTATTAAATTTAATTTCCAATTTTCAGGCCAAGGAAGTTTTGAATAAGAAACACTTCCGTCGTTTTCGATTGAAGCTAAACAAAAACCTCCAAACATAGCAGGTGCAACATTATCAGGATGACCCTCAACTTCGGAAGCAATTGATAATAAAACCATATCATCGGCAGGGCTTCCTAAAAGTTTATTAGCAGCAATTAAACCTCCGACAATAACAGAAGCACTGCTTCCTAAACCTCTTGTAACAGGAATTCCTGTTTTAATTGTAATTTTTATATCACTGGCACTTTGTCCCACAAAGTTATAAAGTAATTCAATAGCTTTATAAGCTAAATTATTTTCATCACGAGGAATAGAATAAACATCATAAATATCATTTTCATCAATAATGTTAATTTCAATACCGCTGCCGGGCATAACTGTTTCTTCAACAGTAATTTCATTATAAACAGGTATTGCAATTCCCATACAATCAAAACCGGGTCCTAAATTTGCCGAAGTAGCAGGAACTTTTACACTAACCTTCATATCTTCCTTTTACCTTATTTGAATAGGCATTATTAAACAAATATAATTTTCATCACTGTCCGGTTCAAAAACTGTAGCTGATAAACTTCCGTTTAAACCGATTTTAACATTTTTTGATTCCATTATTTTTATTGAATCCAATATATATTTATAATTAAATGCTATAGCTAAATCATCGTTATTATATTCACATTCTATAATATCTTCAGAAGTACCCGAATTAGGTGTTTCTGCTTTTAAATTAAGTTTATTCTCACTAAACATAAATTTAACAATACTTGTTCTGTCATTAACCATAGTCGAAACTCTGTCTAATGCACTGATTAAATCTTCTCTTGAAATAACAGAGTTATTAGCTGTTGATTTCGGAATTAATTGTTCATAAGGAGGATAATCACCTTCTATTAATCTTGAATTAATGGAAAAACTCATTGTTTTTAAAGTTAATTTTGATTTATCAACTATAAATGTAACTTTTTCTTCCGCAATAAAAGAACAAATTCTGACAAATTCATTCAATGTTTTAGAAGGAATAACTAATTTTGCTTCTTGATTGTCTTTATTTTTAATAGTTTCAACAATTCTTGTTAGTCTGTTACCGTCTGTAGCAGCCATTTCAAGTGTATTTTCTTTTATTAAACAAAATACACCGGAAATAACATTTCTGTTTTCATAATTAGCAGCTGCATAAGCAGTATATTTTATTGATTTTAATAACGGTTCAAGTTCTATTTCAATTTCGGTTCCGTTATTTGAATCATCTTCTATTTTAGGAAATTCTTGAGCAGAAATACCTATAATTTCAAATTTTGAATTTCCGCATTTTATACTAACTACATTATTATCTTCATTTAAAGAAAATTCTACGGGTTTATCAGGTAATTTAGCTGCAATTTCTAAAAGTTTTTTTGCAGGAAGAGTAATTTTACCTTCTTTTTTAACAGCTACCGTGGTTTTTGCTTTTATTGATATTTCTAAATCCGTTGCACTTAAATTTAAAGTATTACCTTCAGCTTCAAATAAAACGTTAGCTAAAACAGGTTGAACATTACCTCTTTGAGCCGTAATTTTTTCAACTATTTTTAATTTGTTTAACAAAGATTCTTTATCAATCGTAAAAAACATAGTTACCTCAATATTTTCTTATGTACATATTGTATAATAAAAAAAATTTTATGGCAGTTCCTTTATATTGTGTTACCTTTTTATCTGTTTTTATATTTATATTATTATTTACTGTATTTTAAATAATTAAAAATAATAGTAGTAATAAGTAATTTAAAAAGTTGTATAAAAGTGTTTTAATGTATTGTGTTTATTGTGTTTATCCTTGTAGAAAACTTGTATAATTTATTTTAAAACTTGTGAATAAATTGTATAAAACAAATAATATTTTTAAATAAAGAGTAAAAATCAAAAGTTATTGAAAAATTTTGTACAACTTTTTATAGTAGTTTTCTACAAGTTTTGAACAGGTTATATATAAAAAGTATTGTAAATTTTTGATACAAAAAAAGCATGGAAACATGCTTTTTTATTGTTTTTCATGATTTGTTTTTATTTCATTATTTTTTTTTGTGTCATGCACTTTTATTATTGAACCTGTTCAAAACTTATTTTTTAAAATCAGAACTTTTTTTATAGTGTAAAAATTTTGCGAGTTTATGTTGTTCAAAACTTAAAGCAAAATTATATAGTGTTTTTAATAATGTTCTTCCGGATTCTCTTTTTGCAATTATTAATGTTTTATTATTATTGTTTTTTGCAAAATATAATTCTGTTTGTAAAATGATATCAACTTTGTTTAAAGATGGCGTATTTAACCTTTTTATAAGCCATTCATTTAATAAAATAACAGAGTTTTTATC
>CAVEOW010000083.1:0-6504 GCA_963617295.1 bacterium
TATTGTTCTTGCAGCTGCAATTCCTACTATGACAAGAAAAGGAAAAGGTTCGGAACAAATATGGCGTTGGTCAATGCCTCGTAATTCAACATATTTCGGAACAGGTGCAAATCAGGCAGTTATTATCGGTTCTGCTACTCCTCCGTTGCAACAAGGAGGAAAAGACAGTAATGGTAATTTAGTTACCGATGATAATGAAATAGCTCGATTTTTTAATGATAGCCAAGTTCAGGCAAATTCAAGCACCCACTTTACAACAATGGGTGATAAACTTATTTTGGTAAAAACATCATTCCCGAGTGAAACATCTAATCACAGCTCAAGTTTAATAAACTCTCATATTTCTTTCTATAATGTAGTCGGAGATTTAGCAAGTACTCAAAATGATATATCTTATGCCGGCAGATTGGCTATGGATAAACATAATATTGCTTTGGGTATCGGTTCATTACAATCATTAAATGCTACAACTACTAACGCCAGTGGATTTATGGGAAATAATATTGCCATTGGTCATTTTTCTTTATTTAATGATGTTAGCGGTATAAGAAATATTGCAATTGGGGAAAAGGCTTTAGCTTTAAATCTTAACGGTAATGATAACGTTGCTTTAGGGTTTATGGCTTTAACTAACCTCAATACATTATCTGAAAGTACTCAAAATGAACATTCTCAAAGAAATACTGCATTGGGTGCTTATGCTTTAATTGCAAATACAGGCGGTAATGATAATACTGCGGTTGGTGCAAATGCTTTAATGACTTCTGCAACAGGATACAGTAATACAGCAATAGGTTCAAGTGCTTGTAATGACATAAACGGTAGCTATAATATTTGTATCGGTGCAGATGCCGGTGCAGGTATTATTGAAAAAGATAATATTTCTGAAATGGTAGCTATTTCAAAGAAAGTTGATCATCAACTTATTGTTGGCAGTGATGATTATTCAAAAATTCAAGCAGGAATTGTAAATGATGTTAAAAGTGCAACAAGATTTGTTGACCCGATTATATATGGTGTTACCGCTTATCATGTAAAAGATGGTAAAATCTACGATAAACAGTTAAATATTAATGCAAAATATTTTAAACTCAATGCTTATGATAACCTTAGGGCTTTAAATGTTGACGATACAAGTTATGTTGATAATAACATTTTCACTGCTACGGCAGAATATGTAAATTCGGCATATGTCCCCGGAACAACGGGATTATTAAAGGGCGAGTTTGATTTTGTTCTTTTAAATAATACAAAAGAAAAAATAAAAGATACTCATTTATTATTAAAACGTTATCCTGACGGTAATAAATCACAGGTTGGTCTTTATACCGGTACAGAAGTTGCAAATCAGCAATATCCTTCTGATGTCAGAGATGTTATATTAAATAACCAGCTTAGAGTTGCATTTGTTGAGCCGGGTAACAGTTCAAGCGGTAGCGTAAATATTTCAACCATGCCTGAATCAGATAATGTTCTTAAGTTGGCATTTTATGTAAATTCTGTTGAAAAATCAACAATGATGAGCTTGGCAGGTGACGGGTTTTCTGTTGCATCATCTGATGGTGTAAGTTTTGCAAGTGATTATGTAAACTTCTATCCGAAAAATCGTATTGCAAGCACTGAACCGAGTGTTTCAATTAATGCTTCAACAGGTGATATATATTTGAAATTATTAAAAGACAGTCAAATAGATGCAAATGTTGGAGTTGCACTTCAAAATTTATACTCGGAAATTCAAGCTTTAAGAAGTGGCGGTTATCCGTATTCTTCTGATATCAGATTAAAAAATGTATCAGGTGACAGTAATGCAGGGTTAAAAGAGATTAATGCTTTAGAAGTTAAGAATTTCACTTATAAAGATGATAAGGAAAAAACTCCGCATGTTGGTGTAATTGCACAACAACTTAAAAAGGTATTCCCGAATTCGGTAATAAAAGATAAAAAAGGTTATTACAGAATTAAAACAGAAGAAATATTCTATGCAATGGTTAATTCTATTAAAGAACTATGCACTCAAATTCAAACTTTAACTGCTAAAGTTGCAGGTTTAGATAAACGAATAACCGAACTTGAAAAACAAAATCAAGAGTTAAAGAAACAAAATGCAGAGTTTGAAAAACGACTTCAAAAACTCGAAAAATCTGCAAAACAGAATTAAAAACGGATATAAAAAGCCCTGCTAAGGCAGGGTTTTTTAATGCGTTTAAATTAAAAAAGGTGAGTTTTATGAAAAAATGTGGTTTAATAGTCTTATGACATTATAACGGAGAAATTATGAAAGCACTTAAAGTCGGAATTATCGGGTTTGGCACGGTGGGTACAGGGGTGTACAAACTGTTGCAAAATTTTCCTGAAATTCAAATAATTAAAATTGCGGTAAAAAATATCAATAAAAAAAGAGATATAGAAAATTTTGACGGTTCATTGTTAACTGATAATCCTTTTGAAATAGTCAACAACCCTGATGTTGATATAGTAATTGAAGTAGCAGGCGGAGTTGAACCTACTTTTGATTATTTAAAAACCGCAGTTGAAAACGGTAAACATATAGTTACTGCAAATAAAGAACTTTTGGCAAAACGTGGCAATGAGCTTTTTAAATTGGCAAAAGAGCATAAAACGGTAATTCTTTATGAAGCGGCTGTTGCAGGCGGTATTCCTATTATAATGCCGATAAAAACTATTTTAAGAGCTAATAAAATAAAGAAAATAGCAGCTATTTTAAACGGAACAACGAACTATATTTTAACCAAAATGGCTGAAAAAGAATTATCATACGAAACCGCACTAAAACAAGCTCAAGAACTCGGTTATGCAGAAACTGACCCTACAGGAGATGTTGAGGGGTTTGATACTGCTTATAAACTGGCAATTTTATCAACAATTTCATTTAACAAAAAAGTTGATATAAATAAAATTTATCGTGAAGGTATAACTAAAATTACACCTCAAGATATAAAGTCTGCTAAAGAGTTAGGTTATGTAATTAAATTAATTGCAATGGGTCAAATTCTTGAGGACGGCAAAATTGATGTCAGAGTACATCCGATGTTGGTTGCAAAAAAACATTTGCTTGCAAAGGTAAAAAATGCGACAAATTCAATTATGTTATCAGGATATCCTGTAGGTGATTTAATATTTACGGGTGCAGGGGCAGGTGCCGAACCTACATCAAGCTCTGTTGTCGGAGATTTAATTGTGTTAGCTTCGGAGCTTGAAGCCTCGGATAGTCCGCTTCCGCAATCTATATGTAACCACAATGAAGCTGCAAACCAAATTGATATAGGTGATACATATAATGAATACTATATTGCAATTAATGCAGGCAATAACCCCGGTGTTATCGGCTTAGTCGGAACTGTTTGCGGTAAACATAACATTAATATTTCGACAATTATGCAAAAAGGTATTAATGAAGATAATACGGCAGAAATCATTGTAATTACCGAAAAAAGTAAAGAAGCTGATGTACAAGACGCATTAAATGAACTTTTACAATCAGACAGTATTAAAAATATAGATAATCTTTTAAGAGTAATGAATTAGGAGAAATTATGGAAAAAAATCATTATCAAGGATTAATAAATAAATACAGAGAATATTTACCTGTTACGGATAAAACTCCGATTATCACTTTAAATGAGGGTAATACTCCGTTAATAAAGGCTGATAACTTAGCAAGAAAAATAGGTTTAAAAGCAAATGTATATTTGAAATATGAGGGTGCAAATCCGACAGGAAGTTTTAAAGACCGTGGTATGACAATGGCTGTAACAAAAGCGGTTGAAGATGGCTCTAAGGCAATAATTTGTGCTTCAACAGGTAATACAAGTGCGGCAGCTGCTGCATACGGTGCTAAAGCAGGCGTTAGAGTTTTTGTTTTAATACCTGACGGATATATAGCTCTCGGAAAACTTTCTCAAGCAATGATGTATGGTGCTGAAATTATTGCAATTAAAGGTAATTTTGATGAAGCACTTGAAATGGTAATCGAAATTTCAAAAAATTCACCGATTACTCTTGTAAATTCAGTTAACCCATACCGAATTGAGGGTCAAAAAACAGGTGCATTTGAAATTATTGAAGCATTAGGTGACGCTCCCGATTATCACTTTATTCCGGTCGGTAATGCAGGAAATATTACTGCATACTTTAAGGGTTATGAAGAATTTTATGCACTTAAAAAATCTTCTCATTTGCCAAAAATGATGGGATATGAGGCAGAAGGTGCTGCTGCTATTGTTAGAGGGGAAAGAATTTTACATCCTGAAACTATTGCAACTGCAATCAGAATAGGTAACCCCGCAAGTTGGAAACAAGCTGAAAGAGCCGGAAATTTATCCAATGGTAAAATTGACTGTGTGTCAGACCCTGAAATAATAGAAGCATATAAACTTATGGCTTCAACAGAAGGTATTTTAGCTGAACCCGGGTCAGCAGCTTCCGTTGCAGGCTTAATAAAAGCACATAAACAAGGTTTGATAAAAGAAAATTCAACTTGTGTATGTATTTTAACAGGTAACGGTTTAAAAGACCCTGATAGTGCAATAAAATACTCAAATGCAGAGGTTAAAAAGACCAATGCGGATTTAAAAGAAATTTTAAAAGTAATAAATCTGTAATTTATATTTTAAATTTATATTTTTAAAGCGGAGTTCTTCTCCGCTTTTTTGTGTTCATTTTTTAATTACACAGTATATATAAAATATATAACAAATTGTTAAGATTGTATCAAAAAATGTTAATTTATAGGCTCAAAATTACTTTATATACTTAGAGAGAAAGATACGAACATGAGAATTAATTTAAAAGATCTTGATTTATCAAAACTTAATTATGAACAATTAAAGCTGATTTTATCAAATAAAAATGCAGGCGGTTTTGATGTTAATGCGTTCATAAATATTGACTCAAACGGATTTAACGGTGCAATTAATAATATTTTTGAAGCGTATGGAAAATCTAATCAGGGTGCTGACGCTGATTTATCTGATTATGATTTAGCTCAAATATATAGTGCAATTGATGCTGACGGAAATAATGTTCTTGATGAAGAAGAACTTTTAAAACTTGCTGAAAGTATTAATAATGCTCAAGATTCTATTTTGGGCAAATTTATGGATAAGTTAAATAAAATGTTTGGTTTAAATGCTGATAAGGCAGCTGATACTGCTCAAACTATTGGAGAAATTGTTGAAGCAGGCGGTGCAGCAGACGGAACTGATTCAACTTCGGGTTCAAGCAGCTCCGGCGGTGGCGGCAGCACTTCATTTAACAGTTCAAACACTAAAAAAGATGATACTGTTGAAGAATTGGAAGCAAAAAAACAAAAAACAATTAATGAAGCTGATACCAAAATTAAAGCTAAAAATAATGAAATGGATAAAGCTGTTCAATCAAGTGATAAAGTTACGAGCGAATTAAAAGCTCAATATTCCGAAAAAAATAATGAACTTAATACTACTAATTCTGAAATAAGTGCGTCGGAAGTTAAAATTTCATCTCTTGAGGGTGAAATAAGCTCACTTGAAAACAGTATTGCAAGTATGACTTCTGAATTAGAAGCATTAAAGAACCAAGAAAATCCAAAAGAAGATTTATCTTCAAGAATTTCATCATTAGAAAGTCAAATTAAACAGGCTGAATCAGAAAAATCAGCAAAAGAAGATGAAAAAGAAGCTGAAATTAAAAATAAAGAAGAACTTGAAGCTAAAAAAGAAACATTAACATCTGAAATGACTGCTATTGAAGCCGAAATTGCAAAAGCTGATCCTGAATTAGCTCAAACACTAACAAATATAAAAGCGGAAATTACCGCAATTGAAGCAGAAAAAGCAAGTGCTATAAGTGAAATTGATAAAAAGATTGAAGTTGCAAAAGCAAATGAAAAATCAAACGCAGAATTTGTCGGTTCAATGAAAGGCAGCGATAGCATATTTGCAGGGAAATTTGTTGAAATTGCAACGAGCGATGAAGCGTTCGCAAAGTGGAACGGTGTAAGCAATTGTTGTGCCGCATTCGTTAAATGGTGTATCTCAGAAACCGCAAAATCATTAGGCTTATCAACTGATAATGCAATTGCAGGGAGCTGTGGCGGTTTGATGAACTTAGGTAAACAAAATGATGCTTGGATTGATATGGAACAAGTTCGTACAACAATGACAAGAGAAGAACAAATTCAGTACTTAAAAGAAAACTTAAAACCCGGCATGGTATTTGTATATAATTCAGGCGGAAGCAATTGGCATACAGGTATTGTTAAACAAGTTAACGACGATGGCAGTTGGGAAACAATTGAAGCTAACACTTCGCACCAAGGTCAAAACAGTATAGTATATTCTCACCATAGAGATATCGATAACACTGCAAACAGATTACTCGGTTTTACTGATATGGAAGCAGTAATGAGAAAACATAATAACGCATAGTAATTTGTTTATATTAAGTTAAAATTTTATTCAAAGATTTTGCGACTTTAAATTTATTTTAGAGTCGCAATATTTT